>JAPTUI010000310.1 GCA_028067895.1 Pseudomonadota bacterium
CGAGCGTGCTCTTGCCCGAGCCGTTCGGACCCATGATGGCGTGCACCTCGCCCTCGGGAACCTCGAGATCGAGACCCTTGAGGATCTCCTGGCCGTCGACGGTGGCGTGCAGATTCTTGATCGTGAGCATGCGTATGACCTTGGGGTTAGCCGACCGCGCCTTCGAGGCTGACGGCGAGCAGATTTTGCGCCTCGACCGCGAACTCCATCGGCAGTTCCTTGAACACCGACTTGCAGAAGCCGCTGACGATGAGGTTGACCGCATCCTCGGCGCTGATGCCGCGGGCGAGACAGTAGAAGAGTTCATCCTCGCTGATCTTCGAAGTGCTCGCCTCATGCTCGACGGTGGCCGAGGGGTTCTTCACTTCGACATACGGGAAGGTGTGCGCCCCGCAGGTGCCGCCCATCAGCAGCGAGTCGCACTGGGTGAAGTTGCGCGCCCCGGTGGCGCTCGGCAGCACCTGCACCAGGCCGCGATAGGTGTTCTGGCCGTGGCCGGCAGAGATACCCTTGGAGATGATCGTGCTGCGGGTGTTGCGCCCGATGTGGATCATCTTCGTGCCGGTGTCGGCCTGCTGGCGGTTGTTGACCGTGGCGACGGAGTAGAACTCGCCCACCGAGCCTTCCCCGCGCAATACGCAGCTCGGGTACTTCCAGGTGATGGCCGAGCCCGTCTCGACCTGCGTCCAGGAAATGTGCGAGTTGCGGCCGCGGCACTCGCCGCGCTTGGTGACGAAGTTGTAGATACCGCCGACTCCATCGGCGTCCCCGGGGTACCAGTTCTGCACCGTGGAGTACTTGATGTACGCATCGTCGAGCGCCACGAGCTCCACTACTGCGGCGTGCAGCTGGTTCTCGTCGCGCTGCGGGGCGGTGCAGCCCTCGAGGTAGCTGACGTAGGCGCCCTCATCGGCAATGATCAGGGTGCGCTCGAACTGGCCGGTCTTGGCCGCGTTGATACGGAAGTACGTCGAGAGTTCCATCGGGCAGCGCACGCCCTTCGGCACGTAGACGAACGAGCCGTCGGAGAACACCGCGGAGTTCAGCGCGGCGAAGAAGTTGTCCCGATACGGCACCACGCTGCCGAGGTAGCGCTCGATCAGCTCCGGATGGTTCTGCACCGCCTCGGAGAACGGGCAGAAGATCACGCCCGCCTCGTGCAGGCGCTCCTTGAAGGTGGTCGCAACCGAGACACTGTCGAACACGGCATCGACCGCCACGCCGGCGAGCCGGGCGCGCTCATGCAGCGGTACGCCGAGCTTCTCGTAGGTCTCGAGCAGCTTCGGGTCGACCTCCGCCAGGCTCTTCGGTCCGTCGGTCTTGTTCTTCGGCGCCGAGTAATACGAGATCCCCTGGTAGTCGATCGGCGGGTAGTGCGCCTGCGGCCAGTGCGGCTCGCGCATCTTCAGCCAGTGCCGAAGCGCCTTCAGGCGCCAATCGGTGAGAAACTCAGGCTCGCCTTTCTTGCGTGAGATCAGGCGCACCACGTCCTCATCGAGCCCGGGCGGGACCGTGTCCGAGTCGATGTCGGTCACGAAGCCGTGCCGGTAGCGGCGGCTGACCAGATCCTCGAGCGATGTCGTGTCGTTCATGTGCGGTAAAGCGAAGCAGTTATAGGGTGACTCAGACGCCAGGGATGCGCAGCGGGGCGGCGGCGATCGCCGCCTTCACGTCGCGCTCGAGCACTGGAAGACGCGTGTGGATGGGATCGAGGCCGGCGAGCTGCGCCAGGTTCACTTCCCCGAGCGAGCGGCGGATCGTGAGATTCAGCCGCTGCCAGACGCGCCCGACGCGGCAGCTGTCCTCGATGTCGCACTGTCCGTGGGCCACCGAGCAATCGGTGAGGGCCACCGGGCCTTCCAGTGCATCGAGGATGGCCGCGGCGCTGATCTGTGTCGCCGGCCGGGCGAGCTGGTAGCCGCCGTGCAGACCACGCGTGGAGCTGACGAGACCGGCGCGCTGCAGCTGCTTCAGCAGCTTACTCACCGTGGGCGCACCGATGTGCGTCTGTTCGGCGAGCGCTGCGGCCGTCTGCACGCGCTGCGGCTCGGCGGCGAGCACCGCGAGCAGCACCGTCGCATAGTCTGTGAGCCGGCTGATTCGGACCATGGCGGCATCCTCTGGAAGTAGGACTAGTTTAGTACTGATTGCGCCCGGAACCAAGCGGTGTCCGGAACCAAGCGCCGCCGTGCGGGTCATTTGGTATCCTTGCTCGCCTCACGGTGCGCAGCGAAGTGATGCCGATCCGTCGGCATGTGCGGCCGACCCACCTGTCGCGGAGAATCGTCATGAATCGCAGTGAGCTTGCTCGGATTGCCCAGGCGATGGTTGCCCGGGGCAAAGGGATCCTGGCCGCGGACGAGAGCACCGGCACCATCCGCAAACGCTTCGAGGCGATCCAGCTCGAGTCGACCGAGGAGCACCGGCGCACCTATCGCGACATGCTCTTCAGCGCCCCGGGGGCGGCCGAGTCGATCAGCGGGGTGATCCTCTACGAGGAGACGCTGCGCCAGAAGAGCGCCGATGGCACACCGTTCCCGCAGTACCTCACGCGGCTCGGCATCGTGCCCGGGATCAAGGTCGACCGCGGCGCGAAGCCGCTCGCCGGGTTCCCGGGCGAGACGATCACCGAGGGCCTCGATGGGCTGCGCGAGCGGCTGATCGAGTACCGCGGGCTCGGCGCCCGCTTCGCCAAATGGCGCGCGGTGATCGACATCGCCGCGGGGATTCCGAGCGCGTTCGCCATCGAGGCGAATGCGCACGCGCTGGCGCGCTATGCGGCGCTCTGCCAGGAGAACGACATCGTGCCGATCGTCGAGCCGGAAGTGCTGATGGACGGCGATCACTCGATCGAACGCTGCGAAGAGGTGACCGATGCGACGCTCAGTTGCGTGTTCAAGCAGCTGCAGGACCAGCGCGTCGTGCTCGAGGGCATGGTGCTGAAGCCGAACATGGTCATCTCCGGCAAGAAGGCGGCCCAGCGCGCCGCGCCGGAGGCGGTTGCCGAGGCGACGGTGCGCTGTCTGAAGCGCCACGTGCCGCCGGCCGTGCCGGGCATCGCGTTTCTCTCCGGCGGACAATCGCCGGCCGAGGCGACGCTGCACCTGTCGCTGATCCATCAGACCGGCTCGCTTCCCTGGGCGGTCACGTTCAGCTACGGACGGGCGCTGCAGGAGACGGCGCTGGCCGCCTGGGGCGGACGCAGCGCGGACTTCAAGGCCGGTCAGCAGGAGTTCCTGCGCCGCGCCAAACTCAATGCGCTCGCCAGCACCGGCCGCTATTCGACCGACCTGGAGCGCGCCGCCTGAACCGGTGGGGCAGCGAGGAGGCAGGGAATCGCGTGAGTGAATCAGCAAGCGCCGCGGCGCAAGTGCCGGACGACGCGGTCATCGACGTGCGCGGCGTGCATTACGCCGTCGACGGTCGGCCCATTTTCTCCGGACTCGACATCGCCGCGCGCCGCGGGCTGATCACCGCAGTCATGGGGCCGAGCGGCACGGGCAAGACGACCCTGCTGCGCCTGATCACCGGACAGATCTACGCCGACCGCGGCGTGGTGTCGGTGTTCGGCCGGGACGTCGGCACGCTCGGTAGCCGTGAGCTCTATGCCACGCGCCAGCGTATGGGGATGCTGTTCCAGAACGGTGCGCTGCTGACGGATATCGACGTGTTCGAGAACGTCGCCTTCCCGGTGCGCGAGCACTCCGATCTGCCCGAACCGCTGATCCGCAATCTGGTGCTGACGAAGCTCGAGGCGGTGGGGCTGCGCGGCGCGGCGCACCTGATGCCCGGGGAGCTCTCCGGCGGCATGGCGCGGCGCGTTGCGCTCGCCCGAGCGATCGTCATGGATCCGGAAGTCCTGATCTACGATGAGCCGTTCGTCGGGCTCGATCCGATCTCCCTCGGGGTAATCCTGCGCCTGATCAAGCAGATGAACGATGCGCTGAAGATCACGAGCATCGTGGTGTCCCACGACGTGCACGAGATCGAGACCATCGCCGATTACAGCTACCTGCTCTCCGAGGGCCGGGTGGTCGCCTCGGGTACGCCTGCGGAGCTCGCCCGCAGCGACGCCCCGACGGTGCGCCAGTTCATGACCGGCGGCGCCGAGGGTCCGGTGCGCTTTCATTACCCGGCCAAAGACTATGCCACGGAACTGCTGGAGAGCCCGCGATGAGCGCTGCATCGAAGGCCGGTGTGATGGAGGCGGTGCGCAAGACCGGCGTGACCGGACTGTTCTTCGTGCGGCTGCTCGGGGCGTGCATCCCGGCGCTCGCCCGCCCGAAGCTCATCATCGCGCAGATCTACAATGCCGGCGCCCGCTCGCTCATCATCATCATGCTCTCGGGACTGTTCACCGGCATGGTGCTCGGGCTGCAGGGCTACGAGCTGCTCAATCGCTTCGGAGCCACCGAGGCGCTCGGCACAGCCGCAGCGCTTGCGCTGCTGAAGGAGCTCGGCCCGGTGCTGACGGCACTGCTGTTCGCTGGGCGGGCCGGAACCGCGCTGACTTCGGAAATCGGCCTGATGCGCGCCACCGACCAGCTCACCGCCATGGAGGTGATGGCGGTCGATCCGCTGCGCTACGTGGCCGCGCCGCGTTTCCTCGGCGGACTGATCGCGATGCCGCTGCTGACGGCGATTTTCAACGTCATCGGGCTCTTCGGGGCGCAGCTGATCGGCGTGCAGATGCTCGGTGTCGATCACGGCACGTTCTGGTCGCAGACCCAGAGCGCGGTTGCTTTGAAGGACGTGACCGAAGGAATCGTCAAGAGCGTGGTGTTCGGCGCCGTCGTCAGTCTCATTGCGGTCAACGAGGGCTATCACGCCGATCCGACCGCCGAGGGCGTCGGACTGGCGACCACCCGCACCGTGGTGGCCTCCTCGGTGATGACGCTCCTGCTCGATTACGTGCTGACCGCAGCATTCATG
>JAPTUI010000046.1 GCA_028067895.1 Pseudomonadota bacterium
CTCGAGACCCGCCACGGCCGCGGCCGTCAGCTCGATCTTCGGCACGTGGAAACGCAGTCTTGCGCCGTCTTTCGCCAGCACGTCGACCGTTTCTCGCTCATCGCCGACGGGTACACCGGCTTCGCGCGCCAGGCTGAGCCAGAGAGCGATTGTCTCAAGGTCATGGGTCGGAGGAAGATGATGCGCGAGACCGCCGATGCCGAGCGGCTCACCGGTCGTACGTAACAGCTCCAGCGTCTGTTTCAACAGCTCATGACGGTCCAAACCGTCGAACGCGGCCCAGAAGTCCTCCTCCACCTCCTCGAGGCTCACCGATTTTCGCTGCAGCTCAAGGTCGCGTTGGCCCTCCTGATCGAGCGACTTGAAGAGGAGGCGCTCCACGACCGGCAGGGCACCGGTAGCGATCGCTACCGGCGGCAAGGAGCCGGCCTTGCGCCGCAAGGACTGACTTCCCCAGTCCATATCCAACGCCTGCAGGAAGATATCGTTGAGCAGTGCGCCGACGCGGTGGTGCTCCGCAGCCAGCCCGGTCTTCAGGAATCCCTTGACATCGCGTTCGCTGCGCGCCCGGGCCTGGATGACGGCGGCCGATTCCTTCACCAGACGCATGATGAGCCAGCGGAGCTCCACCTGTTGCGCCTGGGTCAAGGCGGACTGGGTCGCAGGATGCCGCAGGATGGTGCGCAGCCGCTGCTTCATGTTGTCCAGCTCGACGGAATGCCCGAGCTGCTGGTGAAACGCGTGGAACACGCGCCCCTCGGGACTATCGAGCAGGTCATCATGTCCATCGAGCAGCTTGTCCACGATCTCGCCGCGATGAGTCTGCTCGCTGACGATGGTCTGGCGCAGCTGCCGGTCGGCCTCTCGCCAGGAGTCCTCGACCCGGCGGAAGTCGGCCCTGAGAGTGGTCGCCAGAGCATAGACCTCACGGATGCGCTCCGCGGCCTCGGGCCCCTGGAGCACCACGAAGTCGCCCCGCTCCACGGCTGCCAATTCATGCTCGAGCTCGGCGATCTTGCGCCGCAAGTGCGCAGTGCGGCTCCTGGGATCGGGATTGAGACTCGATTCGAGTCCCTCGATCTCGCGTTGCACCACCGACAGGCGGGAAGCCGTTGAGGTCATGATCCGCGTTCCGAGTGCGGCCGCGAAGCGCAGCGCCTCCTCGAAGGCATCGGTCGCGTACACGCGCCCTTCCCGCTCCACGACCAGCGAGAGCTTGATCCAGTTCCTCAGCTCTTTGCGCGCCTGCGCGGCAAAGTCCTCCTTGCCGATGTCGAACTCGTCGGCATTGGCATGGTCTGCGAGCATCTCCGCCAGGGCGCGGAGCGCATCATCGAAGCCGACACCGTCCTGGCTGTGTTCGAAGAGAGTCTGCAGGCAGCTCAGGATCAGCGGCGCGCGTCGTGCAGCTAAGAGTTGCCAAGCCGGGTGATGGTGCCTGGCATGGATGTATGCGTCGGTACGCTCTCGAATCTCCGCTTCCATGAATCTCTGCCCCCGGTCGGGTCGCACTCGGTCGAATTCCCCGGCTGACCTCGGAAGGCAGATTACCCGATGGGCATTCGGCGATCTATGCGCCAAGAAAGCCGGCGTATTTGGCGCAATATTGATTTATATGCCATAAAAGCATAGTTTATTGGCACATTAATTGGATTTGCGCCATACCTCGATGCCAAAATTACTTCCCGATGATCTCCTCGAGCGCGTCACGAACGCGCTGGTTGCCGCCCCCCGAGGCTTGAGCCTGGCAGAGCTGCAAGAAGCGCTCAAAGACATCGTAAGTCGCCGGTCCCTGCAGCGCCGGCTGGATGCGTGGGCGCGTTCCGGTTCGATCAAAACCGAGGGCATTCGTCGGGGCCGACGATACTTTCCGGCCGGCGACGATACCGCACCCACACCTGCCGCCAACGTGGGACAACCCGCCCCCCCTTCGGCCGCGCAAGCCGTCACAGCGTCCGTCGCCATTTCTGCAGCGGGTCAACAGGTCCAGGCTCTCGTTCAGAGACCCATCGCCGACCGTGCGCCCATGGGTTATCAGCGTGACTTCCTGGAACGCTATGTGCCGAACGAGACCGAATACCTCCCCGAAAACCTGCAGACACATCTGCGGGCATTAGGCCGGACGCTTGACGGACACCGTCCGGCGGGCACGTATGCACGCGATATCCTCAGTCGGTTGCTCATCGATCTTTCCTGGGCGTCGAGCCGCCTCGAGGGCAATACCTATTCGCTGCTCGACACCCGCGAGCTCATCGAAAACGGCAAAGCCGCTCCGGGCAAGGACGCGAAGGAAACCCAGATGATCCTCAATCACAAGGCGGCCATCGAACTGCTGGTGGAGTCTGGCGAAGAGATCGGAGTCAATCGCTATACCATTACAAATCTACACGCACTCCTCGCCGACAACCTCCTCGAGGATTCCCGCAGCGCAGGGCGACTGCGCACCACGTCGGTTGCGATCAGCGGTACGACGTATTTGCCGACAGCGATTCCTCAGCTCATCGAGGAGATGTTCACGCTGTCGCTAGACAAGGCGGCAACGATCCGCGACACCTTTGAGCAGTCCTTCTTCCTCATGGTTCAGCTTTCGTATCTGCAACCCTTCGTCGACGTCAATAAGCGAACGTCACGGCTCGCCGCGAATATTCCATTGATCAGAAGCAATATGGTGCCGTTGTCGTTTGTCGATGTCCCTGAGAAACTCTACATCGATGGCCTCATCGGAGTCTACGAGCTCAACCGGATCGAGCTCCTAAGAGATGTATACCTGTGGGCGTATGAACGCTCCGTACGCAGGTATAAGACGGTGCGCGACTCGCTTCCGGAACCCGATGCCTTCCGCCTCAAGTATCGGCGCGAGTTCGTCGAAGTCGTGAGCCACATCGTGCGCGAAAGGATTCCCCCAACCGAGGCAGCGGTCGCGCCGCTCGCAAAATCCATGGTCTCGCCTGAAGATCTCGATCGCTTTACTAGCATCGCCCTCGCAGAGCTTACAGAACTGCACGAGGGAAACATTGCACGATTCCGACTGCGGCCATCCGAATTCAAGCAATGGAAGGAAAGATGAGATCTTCACTTGAACGGGACGAGCGGCTCACCTGAGTTCGATATTTCCGGCTCGTGCCGCTGAACCGCCCCGGGTTTCCAGGAGGTTCCATCACTTGAGAGAATGGAGCTATGGGAACCCCAGCAAAGAAGTATTCACCCGAAGTTCGTGAACGGGCGGTACGCCTGTTCCAGGAGCATGTGCACGAGTACCCATCACGATGGGCTGCGATGCAGTCGATCGCCGGGAAGATCGGCTGCACGGCCGAGACGCTGCGCTCCTGGGTACAGCGAGCCGAAGTCCAGTCCGGCCCGACGCGCAATGCGGCTCTGGCCGATCGGGAGCGCCTGAAGCAACTGGAGCGGGAGAACGCGGAGCTGAAGCGCGCCAATGAGATCCTGCGCAAGGCGTCGGCGTTTTTTGCCCAGGCGGAGCTCGACCGCCGCGGGAAGTATTGATCGCGTTCATCGACGCGCATCGAAGCGAGTACGGGGTCGAGCCGATCTGCGAGCAATTGCCGATCGCCCCGTCGACGTATTACGAACACAAGCGCTGGCAGGCCGATCCTTCGCGCCTGCCGCCTCGCGTGCAGCGCGATGGCGAGCTCACCGGCTCGATCCATCGCGTCTGGGAGGATAACTTCCGGGTATACGGTGCGCGCAAGGTCTGGCGGCAGCTGCACCGCGAAGGGATTCCAGTCGCTCGCTGTACGATCTAGCGACTGATGCGCCGAGACGGCCTGTGCGGCGTGGTTCGTGGGCGCAAGAAGCGCACGACCTTCCCGGCAGATGTCGCTGATCGACCGCTGGATCGCGTTCATCGGCAATTCGTGGCCTCCCGGCCCGATCAACTGTGGATCGATGACTTCACGTACGTCGCCACCTGGATGGGCTTCGTGTACGTCGCCTTCGTGATCGACGTGTTCGCCCGCTGCATCGTGGGCTGGCGCGTGAGCCGATCCATGCAGACGGACCTGGTGCTGGATGCTCTGGAGCAGGCGCTGCACGCTCGTCAGGTCGGCAAAGGATTGATTCACCATAGCGACAGAGGCGTTCAATATCTGTCCATTCGATACAGCGAGCGGCTCAAGGACGCCGGCGTGCAAGCCTCTGTGGGCACCACGGGCGATTCCTACGATAACGCTATGGCCGAAGCCATCATTGGCCTGCTCAAGACAGAGGTGATCCACGCTCGCGGCCCGTGGCGCTCAATGGATGCGGTGGAATATGCCACCCTCGAGTGGGTCGATTGGTTCAACAATCGTCGGCTCCTCGAGCCCATCGGTCATGTGCCACCCGCGGAGTTCGCAGCAGAGTACTATCGTCAGCAATCCGGTCTGGCCATCGCGGCCTGACCCAAACCCGGAGCTCTCCGGGATACCCGGGGCGGTTCACTGCTCGAGAGGCTTCTCGAACGGATGCCCCGTAGCTGCGGTGTGCGCGGTCAACACGGGTGGAAAGCTGCACAGTTGTGGCGGACGAATTGCCTGAGCAGCAAGTTGCGGCACTGCGGGAATCCAGGGTGCCGGACGGCGCGCTGACCTCGATGCCGGGCTCAAAGATGGGAAGCCATGATCTTTCCGGCGCCACACCCGAATCTAGCTAGGATAAATGACGAGGCCTCCGTTACGGCCGGCTTGAATATTTCAACCGGATAAATTGGCTTTAAAAGTAAAGTATCTTATTTGAAATATTCATTCTGGCAGCATTGTGTGGAATATTTTGAAAGCTATAATTGACCTCATGGTGCAATCTAAGCGCAAATTCTCATTCAAGGCGGTCTTGGCCAAGCTGCCTCGTGGCGAGCCGCTGAGCACGGCTGCGCTCCGGGAGTATGGGGTCAGCGAATTCCGTGCCTCGGACCTCGCACGC
>JAPTUI010000653.1 GCA_028067895.1 Pseudomonadota bacterium
CGCAATCAAAAGTGATTTCGTGGAAATCTCCCTGGGCTGTGCTGGTCCAGGAGTTCGGGTCTCTGCTAATCACCGTGTACGTCATGGTGGTCGTCCTTTTCTGAGGCTGGTTGCCTCTTGCTTACAGATACAGAATAACACGATAACGCTATTGTGCAAGAGAAAAGTGAAATTATTTTGCAAAATGTTTTGGGCAAGCTCCGCGAAGCTCTCTTGCGCTGCAAACCTTCCCGCACTTAGGGCAAGTGCTCATCTTCGGCTTACGTCCAGGATTCTTACGGAGGGCTGCAAGTGCTCGACCAATCTCGCTTGAGGTGCTCATGTTTGCATGATAGCGCAATGGTGAATATCGCGCAACTGCTGTGCTGCGCCGCCAAGTGCATAACGCACCTGAAAAGCTCAGCCCCTCCAGCTTCGGAGGGGCCTGCCGTGTTGCAGATTGAGGAAGGGAAGTGCGGGGCTGCTACCGGCCAAGGTAGCGAGGTGTCCCGACCACCCCGCAAAATCATATTGACACAACCCGCCGTATCAGGCAAGATAAAAACCGTCCCGATGTTATGGTCAAGCCCTCGAACAACTCGACTGCGCAAGACCCCAGCTTACGGACTCGTGCATCCGAGCAATGAGGATTGTGCCTCAGAGCTGATCCGGCCCCTGCTACCTGTCTACGGGTGCTCCCTGGTCGATAGAGGATCTGACTTGTGCAAGTGCAAGACGCACCTGGCGAGCAGAGCGCAAGCAACTGGGAGCTTAGTAGACCGCAAGCGACGACCCGACGGATGACGGCATACCGCTCCTACGTCGCACGAGAGACTGGTGCCCCTGCCTTTCGTGTGCTCAGAACCCTCTGGAATACGGCATAAGTATTAAATACATACTCTTAGCTAATAAAGAGAAGGCTTTCATTGCCACCCGATCCCGGCTGGGTTAGCCTCGCACCAGCATGATTTCAAAGGTGCAGACGAGGACCGGAACGCCAAACGGCAACTGCATGGCTGCGTCTCTCGCCTCAGTCCTCGAGACCCAGATTCCCGAATTTGGCGTCAACGTCACCGACGACGAGTTCTACGCCAACATGGCGGAATGGCTGGCCGATCAGGGCTACCGATACCGCGAGCGCCCCGTCACCGGCACCAAGCCGAAAGGCTACCATCTCATCCTCGGCATCAGCCCGCGCGGCGGCCGCCATGCCATCGTCGGCAAGAATGGCGAGCCGGTGTGGGATCCGCATCCCGAAGACGGCACAGGAAGATTCCTTGCATCGCGGGAGGCTTTCGGTATTCTCATACCGTTGGAGGACAAGCGCATGGCGCACGATTCCGAAGTACCGCAGGAATACCGGGAGCTGATGCTGCCGGTGGAGTTTCGCACCGGCACTTGCCCCGGCTGCGGCAACGAGGCGACGCTCAACATGGACGGCACTGTTGCCGAACATGGTACATGCGGCGGCTGGGGTCTGCCTCCGACGCTGGGCGACTACGACAATCCGGGGCGCGCGCAGGATGAGCACATCGGGTTCAAGAAGCTCGAAGAGAAGTTCAAGAGCGAAGGGAAGAAAGACCCTGGCGGATTGGCCTATGCCGTGGGGGTGAAAAAGTACGGGAAGGCCGGTATGGCGAAGAAGGCTGCGGCAGGGCGGCGCAAGCACTGAGATGGCGGCATCGTATTTCACCATTAGCCTGAGTCCGAACATCGAGGAGTCTAACGACGGCTCCCTGATTTGCCGCGATGCGGTGTTGGGGCGCACAGGCTGGCAGACATATCGTGTTGGGGACTTGCCCCAAGAATCCGCCGAGGAACTGGGCATTGACCTCAGCGACCCCGACGCGGAGATTGACCTGTACCGGCCGGCAGAGGAAGTGTTCTCGGCGGATACGCTGGCGAGCATCGAGGGAAAGACGGTCACCGACGACCACCCGCAGAGCGAAGACGGCAACGTCAACCCCGACAACTTCAAGCAGTTCGCCTGCGGGCACGTGCAGAACGTGCGCCGCGGCAAGGAGCCGCTGGAGAGCGGAGACTACCCGCTTCTCGGCGACGTCCACATCAAGGCCGAGCCGCTTCTCTCCGACGTGCGCAACCACATCAAGCGCGAACTTTCGCTTGGCTACGATTACGAGATTCGTCGTAACGGCAAGCGCGTCGAGATGCACCACATCACGGTCAATCATTGCGCGGTGGTGCCGCGTGGGCGGGCGGGCCGCGAAGGCAGGATCAACGATTCAGAACTTCCCGCGAAAAAAGGTGTTGCATCGCGGGGCCAAACTGCAATTATCAACAAAGCAGGGGAGCGTAGACCCGTGAAACTTACTTGGAAACACATCTTCGGTGCAGGGATCAAGGCTCATGCGGCAGACGCAGAGCCGGAAGAGCTGGCCGAGGCCACTATGGATGCAATGGAGAAGCACATGCGCCATGAGGACGACGAGAAGGACGCGCGGGATTCCCGGGCGAAGGACCGCAAGGCGCGCGACAAGCACGAAGACGACCGTGGGCGTGACCGGCATGCGGATGATCGCAAGCGTGACCGGGTGCATGACGCACTTGACCGCCTGATGGACGGCAGGGCGAAGGATACGGACCTCGACGAGCTCCGCGACCTCCTCGACGAGTTCTTCGAGGAGGAGCAGGAAGAGCCCGAGCACGAGGAAGATCGTGGCCGGGATCGCCGGGGTCGCGATAAGCGCGGCAGAGACAGCCGCAAAGCTCGTGACAAGCGCGCCGACGATGGCGACGGCGCCGAGGAAGAGGCTGAGCAGACCCCGAAGATTGAGGTCGAGCATCTCCGCAACGCTCTCTCGAAGGATGAGAGCGAAGAGCATGAAGACGAGCACGAGCATGAAGAGGAGGAGAGCCATGAAGACGACTCCACTCACGAGCATGACGAAGCTCATAAAGAAGATTCCGACGAGGATCAGAACGAGCCTATCTCCGAGGACTGGCGCGAAGACGAGCCGGAAGAGGACCAGTTCGAGGAAGATCGCGCTCGTGACAAGCGCGGACGCGACAAGGCTCGTGATCGTGGTCGGGCGCACGACGGCGCGCTGGCTGTCCTGAAGACTTTCCGTCCCTTCGTGGCGCGGTCGCAGGATAAGGCACTTCGCGCGGCCTACGATGCGGCGTTGAAGGAAATCGCCAAGGCGAGCAAGCCCCGGAGCGCCGGCTACGGCGACTTCGCAGCACGCGCCAGGGCGCATGACAGTTCGCCCCGCGTAAGTTCGGAAGTCAAGCAGGCTCAGGAGCTTGACTCAATCTTTGAAAAAGCCCGTACAGAGGGGAGGAAGTAACCGATGCCTTTCGGTCAGGTCATTGCAGTCACAGGTTTGTATCCCGGATTTCCGGGGACGATTTCGAGGGCCGGAGACGGCCTCACCTCTACCCGCTCGGTCCTCTCGACCACAGCCAATCCGGTCAGCTTCGGCGCACCGGTTGTGATCGTGCCTGAGAGCGGCGGCGGCGACGCCATCCAGAGCGTTTACGACTACATCACCGGCGGCGGCGTGTTCTCGCCTGATTCTTTCGCTGGCGTGGCAGTTCGTGAAGTTCGCTCGCAGGCCGGCACGAATGTATACCCGCAGGATCCCGAATCCCCGCAGACGGGCCAGTATTATCAGGGCACGCTGGCGAGCGTTCTGGAGCGCGGCACGGTTCCGGTGATCATCAACGTCGGCACGCCTGGGTCACAGGCTCCGGTCTACATCCGCACCGTCGCCAACAGCGGCGTCACGGCGGGCGTCGTGGGCGGCTTCGAGTGCGCTCCCGGAGCGACTGACCTCTTCACGCTGGCGGTGGGCACCGGCGGCGCGGCAGCCGGGCAGAAGGTCATCCCGGTGGCGAGCACCACGAACGTGCAGGTCGGACAGGCGGTCTACGGATTGCCCGGCATACCGAGCGGTTCGGTGGTAGCGAGTCTGGTGGCGAACACCAGCATCACGCTGAATAACAACCTTACGGCGGCGCTGGTGGCCGGTGACTTGTTCACGCTGAGCAACCTTGTGGAGTTGCCGTACACAGTATTCCGTTCGGGCGTTATCGGCCCGGTGAACCAGGCTGATATCACACTGAAGATTCGGACGGCGGCCTAAGCCGCAGGGGGTAAACGCAAATGAGCACACGATATCCGGGCAGAGTCGGACGGGCGTTTGACGCGGCAGGTGGTTCCGGCCTTGCATTTCTCAGCTCGCAGTTGGCAATTCCGCATACCGAGCTGGTCAAACCGCTGGAATCGACCACGTACCAGTACGCCATTCCGATCAAGACCGGCGGCGGATTCCCCGAATACGTCGAAGCGTGGGCGTCCAACTACCAGGACTCCGAGGACGGAAACTACGGCTTCACCTCGAACCAGGACGAAGACATTCCGCTGATGCAGTTTGACGTTCAGCAGGGCGCGTACAAGGTCTTCGTATGGCAGAAGGGCATGATCGTCAGCTACATCGACATCGACAAGCTCTACACTGCTAAGTCTCGCGGCCTGATGCCTCCGTTCTCGCTCGACCAGCAGCTTCGCGAGGGCATCGGCCTGAGCTGGCACAAGACGCTGGAGCGCGTCACCTACCTCGGCTACAAGAATCTGCCGGGGCTCTGCAATAATCCGAACGTTCCGGCCTCGACGGTGGCGGCGAACGGGACTGGATCGAGCACTCTGTGGGCCAACAAGAACGGCTACCAGATGTTCCTCGATGTGCAGAACCTGATCACCACGGCGGTTGCGAACTCGGGCTACACCATCGGCCAGTCTGACCTGACGGGGATGAAGGCTGAAGGTGTGCCCGATACTCTGCTGATTCCGTGGTCGCGGGCGCAGTACCTGACGCAGCCGATGGGCGTGGTTCCCACCACTGGCGGGACGACTCCTGTGGGCTACAACATGAGCGTCAAGGACTATATCGAGCAGTTCTCGCTG
>JAPTUI010000437.1 GCA_028067895.1 Pseudomonadota bacterium
GTTCACCCGCGTGCACGTCTCGCGCGGCGCGCGCTTTCTGGAAGATTACCTGCCGCGGATCGGGCTTCAGGCCTGGGTGACGGTGGCGTGCGAGATCATCCACTTCACCGGCTACGAGCACTCCCCGGCCGAGATCGAGGCACGCCTGCACGACCGGCGCGACGTGCTCGCCGGCCACCTGCTCGGCACCGCCGACATGATCGCGCAGATGGCCGACCGCTGTTACCTGGAGAAGTGCCGCGACCGGCTGTACCTGGAATTCGTGCTCGGCGGGGTGGCACTGCCGACCGCCGCGGATGGCCAGACCGAGGTCCGCTACGCCTCGGGCCTGGATCTGCTGCGCCAGACCCCGCGGTTCATCGAGGACGTGCGCACCAAGCGGCTCGACGGCGAGTTCGCTGGCGCGTACCACTACCTTGAGGTGCTCTACGGTGGCCGCAACCCGTACATGGAATCGATCGAGCGGAACCTGCAGTTCCTGCGCCGAGTGCTGCGCAGCGAGAACTGGCGGTTGCTGCGGCGCCGCCCGCCGATCTTCGCCGCCACCACCGATCCGATGGCAACGATGCGCGGCCTCATGGTGAGCTACCTCAAGCGCGTCTGGTCGAACGCGCGCAGCTAGCGCGCTGCAGCGCCCCCGGTGGCGCCGGACTCGCGTAAATCGTTGACGCCCGCCCGAGTGGACTCTATTCTGGTCGCATGACCACCAATGCCTGGGTGCCTGGGCATGGAGAGCGGCTCGAGCCGCCTGGTACAGCTGACCCCCGCCCACCGGGGCACGCACCGCCGGCCGAGCGCAGGGGCCGGGCCGCATGCCCGGGAGGCCGTCTCTGCACAGCGGCGCTCCCGCGACTGCATACGCAACGGGCGATGATCCGGACCGACCTCTGCCGAGCGAGTGATTTGCGGTGAGCCGCGCTTTGAAACACCTGGGTTCCGTGCTGTGGGCATTCGGCCTGACACTCGTGGTCGCGCTCGCGAGCGGGGCGGCCGCGCTGTGGGGCCGCTGGCCCGGCACCACCGCCGTCTCGGTGGCCGCTGCCGTGGCGCTCGCCGGCAGCGTGCTCGCCGCTGCACGCGCCTGGCGCAGCATGCGTGCTGCAGACCAGGCGGCCGAGGCGCTCACGCGCAGCGCGCAGCGCATCGCCCAGGGCGACTACGCCCGGCCCGTCGAGGTGCGCAGCGGCGGAGCGCTCGAAGCGCTCGAGCTGGCAATGGAGCGCATGCGTGCCCGGTTGCGCCAATCGACCATCAATAAGGACTACCTGCGCAGCATCCTCGACAGCATGACCGATGCGGTGTTCCTGACCTCCCCCGACGGGGTCATCAAGAGCGCCAATGCCGCGGCCTGCAAGATGCTCGGCTTCGCCGAGGAGGAACTGCTCGGGCGCAGCATCGTCTCGCTGCTCGATGAGAGCGTGCGCGGCGGCTTCGATCTGCTGCAGGCCGCGCAGGACACCCGCGAGAGCGTGGTGCGCACCCGCGACGGGCAGACCATTCCGGTGTCGCTCGCCGGCTCGCGCATCGAGACCGACGATCCACAGTTCCAGGGCAACATCTTCGTCGCCCGCAACGTCACCGAACGCAAGCGGGCCGAGCGGCGCATCCGCTACCTGGCACGCTACGACACGCTCACCAAGGTCCCGAACCGCATGCAATTCCAGCACCTGCTGCAGCAGACGCTGGCACGCGGTCTGCGCAGCGGCCGCTCCGTGGCGTTGCTGTACCTGGACATGGACCGCTTCAAGGAGGTCAATGACACCTTCGGACACGACACCGGCGATCGGGTACTTGAGGTGCTCGCCGAGCGGCTGATCCGCGCCGTGCCGCAGGGCACGATTCTCGGCCGGCTGGCCGGGGACGAGTTCGCGCTGTGCGTCCACGGACTGCCCGCGCAGAGCGACAACCGTGTGCCGGTCGGACAGCTCGCGCGCGCGATCCTGAACGAAGTGGCACGCGCCTTTCAGCTGAACCAACAGGAAGTGTTCCTCACGGCGAGCATCGGCGTCGCGTTCTGTCCGCGCGATGCGGAAAACGTGATCGACTTGATCCGCAACGCCGATGCGGCCATGTATCACGCCAAGCAGAACGGCGGCAACACGTTCATGTTCTACGCTGCGGAGATGAACGCCGCGGCGGTGGAACGGCTGATTCTCAAGAGCAAGCTGCGCCGCGCCGTGGAGCGCGACGAGTTGGTGATCCGCTACCAGCCGAAGGTCGAGCTCGCCACCGGACAGGTCGCGGGCGCCGAGGCGCTCCTGCGCTGGCGGCTACCCGGTCACGGCGACATTCCGCCCTCGCGCTTCATCCCTCTCGCCGAGGAGACCAATCTGATCCTCGACATCGGCGAGTGGGTCCTCAACCGGGTGTGCCTGGATTACCGTCAGCTGAAGACCTCGGGCGGTGAACCGGGACGCATCTCGCTGAATCTCTCGCTGCGTCAGCTGCGCCAGGCGAGCTTCATTCTGCGGTGCCGCTCGGTGTTTCGCCGTCACGGCGTCTCGCCCACCGCGCTCGAACTCGAGATTACCGAGACGACGCTCATGGCGGATACGAAGAACACGCTGCGGCTGCTCGAGGAGCTGCATGCGATGGGACTGCACCTGTCGATCGATGACTTTGGCACCGGCTACTCCTCGCTCTCGGCACTGCAACAGTTCCCGATCGGGACGCTCAAGATCGACCAGTCCTTCGTGCGCGACGTGCAGCACAACGCCGGCAATGCCACGCTGGTGCGCACGATGATCGAGATGGGTCACAGCCTCGGGATGGTGGTAGTCGCCGAAGGCGTCGAATCGGTCCAGCAGCTGCAGTTCCTGCGCGAGAACGGCTGCGATCAGGCGCAGGGGCGCCTGTTTGGCGATCCGTGCGCCGCGGAGAGCCTGCTCGAGCTGCTGCGCCGCCAGGACGCCTCCGGCGCGCCCTTCGGACACCTGCTGCGCCCGGCGGGCGCGGTGAGCCGCCCCGCCTAGCGCCGAACGACCAGCGCGCTCAGCGCGGGGCGTGCAGGTGCGCCTCGAGGAACCACAGCTGCTTGTCGGCCTCGCGCGAGACTTCGGTGAACAGATCCGCGCTGTCGGCATCGCCGAGCCGCGCCGCCTCATCGATGCCGGCGCGCCTCGAGGTGCGCCGCCCCCTCGACGATCTGCTCGGGGTAGGCCTTCAGCGTCGTGGTGCGCGAGACGGCAGCCAGGGTTCCGCCCGCGGTTCCGCCGAGCGCGGTCACCCGCTCGGCAATACCATCGACGTGCGCCTCGATCTGCTCGGCGATCTGGTCGAACAGCTCGTGCAGCGCGATGAAATTCGGTCCCTTGACGTTCCAGTGCGCATGCTTGGTCTGCAGCGCCAGATCAATAGCGTCGGCGAGCCGTGCGTTGAGCAGACGGATCACCTCGGTACGGGTGTCGGCGGAAAGATCGTTGCGGGTCTCGAACATGGCATTCTCCTCAGTCGCTCATCGCCGGTGCTGCGGCGGTGGATCTCACGTCGGCTCAATTAGTATGACGGTTGGCCGCGCCGCGAAGCGGGTAAGGCTGTTGTAGCACCGGGGAAATGACGCAAGCCAATCGCTAGTTCGGATCAGGATGATAAAGGGCGTCTATCGGCGCTAGAATTGCGGGCTTTCCCCGTACGGAACACACGCACCATGAAACCCGCAATGAACGTCGCGATCACCGGCGCCGCCGGCCAGATCGGCTATGCCCTCGCCTTCCGTGTCGCCTCCGGAGCGCTGCTCGGCCCGGATCAGCCCATCAACCTGCACCTGCTCGAGGTCACTCCGGCGCTGCAGGCACTGAACGGCGTGGTCATGGAGCTCGCCGACTGCGCGTTCCCCGGACTGAACAAGATCGTCGCGACGGACGACGCCAAGGTGGCGTTCCGTGACTGCCACGTCGCGCTGCTGGTCGGCGCGCGGCCGCGCGGACCGGGCATGGAGCGCAAGGATCTGCTGCTCGCCAATGCACAGATTTTCTCCGCGCAGGGCAAGGCACTGAACGACGCTGCCGACCGCAACGTCAAAGTGCTCGTGGTGGGCAATCCGGCCAACACCAACGCGCTGATCGCGCGGGCCAATGCCAAGGATCTGAACCCGCGCAATTTCACGGCGATGACTCGCCTCGATCACAATCGCGCGCTCTCGCAGCTGGCCGAGAAGACCGGCACGCACGTGCTCGACATCCGCCGCATGACCATCTGGGGCAATCACTCCGCGACGCAGTATCCCGACATCAGCCACGCGCTGGTGGGCGGCAAGCCGGCGCCGTCGCTGGTGGACGCCTCCTGGGTCGAGCAGACCTTCATCCCGCAGGTCCAGCAGCGCGGCGCGGCCATCATCAAGGCGCGCGGCGCCTCGTCGGCCGCCTCGGCCGCCTCCGCTGCGATCGATCACATCCACACCTGGGTGCACGGCACCGCCGAGGGTGACTGGGTGAGCATGGCGATTCCGTCCGACGGCAGCTACGGCATCCCCGAGGGCGTGATCTACTCGTACCCCGTGACCACGCGCAATGGGGAATACCAGATCGTTCAGGGTCTGGACATCAGCCCCGCCAGCCGCAAGCGCATGGACGCGACGCTCGCGGAACTGCATGAGGAACGTGACGGCGTGAAGACGCTCCTCGGCTGACCCTCAGCACGCCGGCGCAGCAGCGCTGCGCCGGCCGATGCGGGCCCGGATCACGTTCGGGTCCGCATCGCGGCCGGCGGGGCGGGCCGCCCCCCGGCGGGCCGGAAACCCGCTATAGTGCGGTGGCGCCGTTCCTTTTTTCTTCGACAGCTCGGCACGAAGGAGCTTCCATGCTGGGTGCACTCCTTGCGCTCGTCGCCGCCGCGGCCATTGGCTATGCCGTGACCCAGGCAGGGGGCGTCATCACCCTGATCCTCATCGCCGCGGTGCTCTATC
>JAPTUI010000188.1 GCA_028067895.1 Pseudomonadota bacterium
TCCGTCATCCGAAGGTGACGGTCATCGTGAACCAGGCCCTCAGCGTGCTGAGCCAGGTGCAGGTGATCGGTCAGGTGGTGCATCCGGAGTCCATTCCGTACCACGAGGGCATGCATGTCCTCGATGTGGTGCTGGCGGCGGGCGGCCTCACGCCCTATGCCGCCGGCAATGATGCCAAGCTCGAGCGCAAGGTCGATGGACGCATCACGGTGATCCACGTGCATCTGTCCGATCTGCTGAACAAAGGCGATCTGTCGCAGAACTACCCGGTCAAGCCGGGCGACGTGCTGGTCGTCCCCGAATCCCTCTTCTAAATCAGGTCATCTTCATGCCGACGGAGCCCGACAAAAAACCGCCGATGCACGCCACGGTCGAGGAGTTGCTCGACCAGCTGCGCGGTGCCTGGCGGTTCAAATGGGTGGCCCTGTTCGTGGCCTGGGGCGTCGCCATCGCGCTCTGGACGGTGATCTTCCTCATCCCGAATACCTACGAAGCCAAAGCGCGGGTGTTCGTCGACACCGGCACCACGCTGAGTCAGGCGACGCGCGGGATCGGACTCGCCGATAACGTCGAGAATCAGATTGAGCGGGTTCGTGAGGCCATTCTGGGCACCCCCGAGCTCGAAAAAGTGGCCAACGGCACCAATCTCATGGCCGGCGCGCTGACGAGTGCCGAGCAGCAGCTCGTGATCGACAAGCTGCGCAAGAATCTGGACATCACGGGGCGGTTCGCGCCGGGCCGCGGCTCCGCGGCGCTCTTTACGATCACGTACAAGGATCCGGATCGCGAGCGTGCCAAGCAGGTCGTTAACAAACTGCTCAACACGTTCGTGGAAGGCACGTTGCTCGATAAGAACCAGGGCTCGCAACAGGCGGTGCAGTTCCTGAATCAGCAGATTCTCGAGTACGGGCACAGGCTGTCCGCAACCGAGCAGAAGCTCGCGAACTTCAAGAAGCGCAACATCGGTTTGCTGCCGAGCGACCAGGGCGATTATTTCTCGCGCCTGCAATCGGATCAGCAGGATCTGACCCAGCTGCAGGAAAAGCTGTACGTCGCGCAACGTGAACAGGCGGCCTTGGCGCAGGAACTGCGCTCGGGGCAGCAGTTCACGACCTCTGCATCGTCCGCCGCGCCGTTGAGCGGAGCAGCCCTCGATACCGAGCAGCAGATCCAGCAGGATGAGCAGCAGCTCGCCCAGATGCTGCTACAGTACACGGACAAATATCCCGACGTGATTGCGCTCCGCGAGACGATCAAGGAGCTGAAGGCGCGGGAGAAGACGCAGATGGCCGCGGCGCAGCACGGGGACGTCGGCGCCGCATCCGCGCTCGGTCTGACGGCCAATCCGGTCTACCAGCGGCTGCAGGAGAAATATAACGCCCAGCAGGTGACGGTGGCCTCGCTTGAGCAGGAAATCGCTGATCGGCGCGCCGAGGTGGCGAAGCTGAAATCAGAGATGCAGATCGCGCCCCAGGTGCAGGCGCAATTCGCCGACCTGATGCGCAATTACACCGTCACGCAGAAGCAGTACAACGCGCTGCTCGGGCGACTCGATAGCACGCGGCTCGGCCAGCAGGCAGCGTCCACCGGCACGGTGAAGTTCCAGATCATCGATCCGCCCATGGCGCAGTACACGCCCGTGGCGCCGAAGCGGCCGCGATTGATCATCGTGTCGCTGTTCGCCGCGCTCGCCGCGGGGCTCGGCGCGGCCTATCTGCTGCATCTGCTGCAGCCGGTCTTTGTCAGTACCCGCCAGCTGGGTGCCGTCACCGGGCTGACGGTGCTGGGCGCGGTCAGTTTGGCCTGGGCGAACCGGCGTCGTGCCGAGCGGCGCCGCAGCATCGTGCTGTATGCCTGCGGTATGGGGGGGCTGGTGCTGCTGGGACTGGCGGTGCTCGTGCTGCATACGCACATATCGAACCTGGTCGGAGATCTGCGCACATGAGCCTCGTCGAGAAAACCCTCCGCAAGCTGCAGGAGTCGGGGCGCTCGCCGAGCGAAGCGCCGGCCGGGATGGCCCCGCGGCAGACGGCTCGGTCCGAGAGCGAGGTGCCCAGAGCGCCTCAGGAGCATGCGCACGGCCCCATGGTCCCGATTGAGCGCGGCACGCTGCGGGCTGCCGGACTGCTGGCGCCGCAGGAAGACCTGGAGCTGCTGGTGCGCCAATACCGCAAGATCAAGCAGCCGCTCATCGCCCGGGCCATCGGCCGCGGTGCGCCGCGCTCGCCGAAGGGCTACCTGATCATGATTGCCAGTGCCATGTCCGGGGAGGGCAAGACGTTCACGGCGGTGAACCTCGCCCTCAGCATGGCGCTCGAGAAGGATCTGCGCGTGCTGCTGGTCGACGCCGACGTCGCCAAGCCCCAGTTGAGCCACGTCCTCGGGCGAGGCGATGCCCCGGGCCTGCTCGATGCGCTGCGCGATCCGGGGGGGGACGTCGAGGCCCTGATTTGCCCGACGGATCTGCCCACTCTGTCGTTCCTCGCGGCCGGGCGCAGTTCCGAGGATGCCACCGAACTGCTGGCCAGCACCCGGATGGAGCAGCTGGTGGCCGAACTGGGACAGAATGACGAGCAGCGCGTGGTGATTTTCGACTCCCCGCCGCTGCTGCAGACCACCGAATCCCCGGCGCTCGCCCGAATGGCCGGCCAGGTCGTGGTGGTGGTGCGCGCGGAATTTACGCCGCAGCCGGTGCTGCTGGATGCGCTGAAAACTCTCGAGAAGCACCCGTCCGTCTCGCTGGTGCTCAATCAGAGCATCCGGACCGTGACGTCCGCCTATTATTATTACGGTTACGGTAAACAGCACGCTGTGCCCGCAGGAGAAGAGTAGTGCGGTGAGGCCTGCACGAGCGCGTGCAGGGCCGCTCCTGTGTGCCACGGCCGTCGGCGCCCGAACTCGGTTGATCAAGACATGAAGAAAAAGACGATCCGCATTTTGCTGGTGGCGTCCCTGATCCTGCCGGCCTTGGCCCTGGCGCAGGCAATGCCGCAGCTCAACACATCGGGGAGCGGGCCGATGAGCACTGGCTACGTGGATGTGCTGGCGGGCCTGGCCTACACCGACAATGCGCTCCTCACCCAGAGCCAGCAGAGCAGCGACGGCATCGGCACCGTCGGGCTCAACATGGACTATGCCCGCCAGGGGCGCCTGAGTCTGGATTTGCTCGGCAACATCGATCGCCTGGAATACCTCCGCCACTCGTTCAGCGGCAGCTTCTACGGCAATTTCAGTGGTAGTGCGCTGTGGGGCAAGCCGACCGACCCCCTCCAGTGGATGCTGGATGACAGCTTCGGGGAGGGCATGACCGATCCGCTCGCGGCGCCGACCCCGACCAATCTTCAGTGGGTGAATCAGCTCACGACCGGTCCGTTTCTGAACCTGAATATGGGGTTGCGCAATCGCCTGACGGTGTACGGCGAATATGCGCGCAGCACCTACCAGCGCTCCCCCTATGACGCGCAAACCTTCGAGGGGGGCGCGCAGGTCAGTCACCAGCTGGCCGGGGATACGAGCATTTCGGTGCAGGCCAGCGATGCGCGCACCACGTATACGGACCGCGCGGCGCTGGTGGGGACGCCGGGTGCGGGCTCAGCGTACAACGTCAAGCAGGCGGCACTCGAGTTCCAGGGTCAATACGTCCGGACCAGCGTCTCGCTGGCGGCGGGCTACAACACCATCAATTACGGGGGAGTCACGCATGGCTCTCCCTATTACAGCGTGCAGCTGAGTCGCAATATCTCGCCGTTCTCCACGGTCTTCATTGGCGCCCAGAGCTACTACTCGAGTTTTGGGGGGGCCATGCAGTCGCCCACCGCGCAGCTCGGGCTGCAATCCGCGGGATTGCAATCGGGTCCGGGGCTCATCACGGCGCAACCCTTCAAGGAACGGATCGGCACATTGGGCTGGAATTTCAATCGGGCGCGTACGAGTTTTTCGGTGACCGGTTCTTACCAGCAGGACCTCTACGATCTGCAGCCGCAGAACGATAGTCGCGACGAAACCGTGAACCTGACCATCGGCCGGCAACTGCGTCGCACCGTCTCCTTGCAGCTGAGCGGATACGGCAGTTACGACGATTACACGGAACTGGACGCGAGAACCCATCAGTACAATGTCTCGCTGACCTTGACCAAGCAGTTGGCCCGCACCAGCTTTGCGATCTATGTGCGTCGCACGCAGCAGAATGGCTCATCCGGCGCGTCGAGCTTTGCGGCGGCGTCCTATCACGACGATATGGTCGGGGTGTACTTTACGTATGACCTGTTCGGTCAGCGCAATGCCGGCGGTGCCAGCGGCATGGGTATGTCCGGGATTCCGTAGGCGAGATCTGAATGCGGATCGAAGTCTCTGCGACGGCACCCACCGGATGGGACGCGTACGTCGAGCGTCATGAATCTGCCACCGCGTACCACCGTGCGGGAGCGGTAGCAATCGGTGCCAGGGCGTTCAAGTTACGGACATCTTACCTGACCGCCTACGATGGCGAGGATCTCGTCGGTGTGCTGCCTTTGGTCGAGCAGTCGAGTCGCCTGTTTGGACGCTTTCTCGTCTCATTGCCCTTCGTGACCTACGGGGGGATTTTGGCGGACGATGCGCGGATCGCGGCGGCACTTGCAGAGCGAGCGGCCCAAGAGGCTCAGCGCCGCAAGGCTGACCACGTGGAGCTCCGTCATACCGCAGCCCTGCCGGACATCGGACTCGCCGAGCGGCTTGATAAAGTTTCAATGATCCTGTCCCTTCCGGACAACGAAGCGGCGCTTTCGAAACGTCTCGGTGCGAAGCTGCGTTCGCAGATCCGGCGAGGCGAACGGGAAAATCTTGAGCTGATCTGGGGTGGTGCCGAACTGATCCCGGATTTCTATCGCGTCTTCGCCCCCGCGATGCATGCGCTCGGCA
>JAPTUI010000680.1 GCA_028067895.1 Pseudomonadota bacterium
GGAGGCGCTCGTGCACATCCTGAGGCGCGAGGTGCGCATCGCGACGACGCGCAGCCCGACCCTAGGTCCGATCGACGGGCTGGTCCAAATCCTGATGCAGCGCGCCGAAGTGATATTGCGGCGCCACCTGTGGGGCTTGGGCGAAATCGACCGCGAGGAGATCTGCAAGCAGGTCACCGACCGCATCGTCGACGAGATATACGAAGACAGCGATCTGGCGGACTATGCCGAGGTTAACTTCAACGACTGGCTGCGACACAACCGGCTCGATGCCTTCCGCAAGCAGAAGCGAAAGATCGAGCGCATGGAGCGGTTCGGAGATTCGGTCGAGGATATCGCTGAGGACGAGGCGCAGGTTGTTCTGGAGGGCATCGACAACAAGACGGACTCGGAACCGACGCCCGATGCTGCGTACGCCTCAAACGAGGCGTGCAACGAGGTGACCCTGCCGGCCGGGATACAAGATGCCGACCTCTCGCCCGAGGATCGCTATCGTATTGCGGCGATAGTGAAGCGGGCGCATCTTCCTCCTCATGTCCTAGACGCCTTCCTGCTCTACCACTACCTCGACATGCAGATCGAATCGGAAGACCTGGACAAACACACGCTGGTGAAGCAGTTCGGCAAGAGCGAGAAGACGATCCGAATCTGGATCAAACGCGCCGAAAGGGCCTTCGCCAAACTGAGAGGGACAAAACATGAAAGCGAACCAAATGAAGCAAGTGAACCTGGAATCGGTGATGCTCGAGTTTCGCGTTGAGGCGGGTGGCGGGCCGAAGCCCGCGATCCTGGAAGCGTACTGCAGGCGGTATCCACAGTACGCGCGCGAGTTGACCGACTATGCGCTGGAGTGGCTGATCGACGAGGCCATGGCGGGCACGGAGGCGGCGAGCGACGACGTTGTGAATAAGTCAAGCCCGCTCGTTTCGAGAGCGATCAGCCGCCTCTATGATCGAATCCGCGAGAGGGAAACGGGAAAAGAAGCTGCAACCGGGTTGTCGGGGCAGCAAGCGGTCAATCCCTTCGAAGGATTGCCGTTCCCGCGTGCCCGCGCCATGCGCGACGAACTAGGGATCGACACGCCTTTGTTTACAAAATTTCGAAACAGATTAATCGATCCGAATACGGTACCGAGTGCATTTCTAGAGCGTTTCGCCCGACTGCTTGGTCGCACCATGGATGAATTCTGCAACTACCTGCGGCTTCCTCCGATGGTACATGTTGGAGCCGCCTACAAGGCCGAAGGTAAACCATCGGTGACTGAACGCAAAGAGAGCTTTGAGGACGCGGTACGTAGCTCGTCTCTTGGCGAGGAACAGAAGCAAGCATTACTCAAAGCCTGAGCGATGGACGCGTTCGACAAGGTTAGAGAACTTGCGCGTGAGAAGAACAAGGAAGCGCTGAGCGAGCTTCCCGGAAGGCCGAAGGCGATCGACCTCGTCAAGGTTCTGGCGGCCAAGGCAGATCTGGAAATCTGGCCGCTCGAGCCCGCGGATTCGCTTCTGAATGGCGCGCTTGCAGTGCTGGCGCGGCAGGACGGTGCGATCTACCACGTTAACAACCTGTCTGAGGAAAACGTGGCGGTTCTCGTCGGGCACGAGCTTGCGCATTTTTATGTTCATGCCACGGAGAACGGGACCAGCTGCTCTCGTGACGACGTCGACGTATCGGCATCGAGAGAAGCCTCCCCCGTAGGGGCCGACCGGGTTGCGGGCTACGGTGCCAAGGAGCGACGTGAACTTCAGGCAAACGTCTTCGCCAGAGAGCTATTGCTGCCGCAGCCGCAAGTGCGCGCACTGTATTTCGACGACGCCAAGTTTCCCGAGAGCATTGCAAGCAACCTCGGGTTGCCGCTCGCGGTCGTCCGGCAGCAGCTCATCGATGCACTGCTTATCCCAAGCTACGCCAACCCCGATCCAGAAAGGCGGGAGCAAGATCCACCGCTCGATCCGTTCCAGGCCAAGGCCGCCGAATTCTCCGGCGCCCCCTTGCTTCTCGAAGCCGGTCCCGGCACAGGGAAGACGCGGACCCTCGTCGCAAGGATTGTGCATCTGATCAATCAGAACGCTGATCCCGCCTCGATCGTTGCTCTTACGTTCTCGAACAAGGCGGCGCAGGAGTTGGCCGAACGGGTAAGCGCCGTACTTCCAGAAGCGGCGGCCAACGTATGGACCGGAACGTTCCACGCCTTTGGGCTGGAGCTTATCCGCAAGTATTACGATCATCCAAAACTCGCCTATCCGCCCGATGTCGCCGTGATCGACAAGAGTGACGCCGTGGCGTTCCTGGAAGAGGTTTTGCCGCTGCTTCCGCTCAGCCACTACAAGAATCTGTGGGACCCGCTGATTAATCTCAAGGATATCCTCGGCGCCATCTCGCGCGCGAAGGACGAGCTGGTATCACCCGCGGCGTACAAGAGGCTCGCGCAGGAGATGCTGGACAAAGCACGCGATGACGATTCGCGCGAGACAGCCGAGAAGGCGCTTGAGGTCGCTGCGGTCTACGAGTGCTATGAGAAGCTCCTCGCCGAACACAAGCTGCTCGATTTCGGTGATCTCATCATGAAGCCGACGCTAGCCCTCGAAGAGGACGCGTCCCTGCGCGCTACACTCCAGATGCAGTACCGCCACGTGCTGGTGGACGAGTACCAGGACGTCAACCGGGCGAGCGCGCGGATGCTGAAGGCGTTGGCCGGTGACGGTGAGCGGCTCTGGGTGGTCGGTGATGCGCGGCAGTCCATCTACCGGTTCCGCGGGGCGTCTTCGGCCAACATGGCGAGGTTCGAGTCCGATTTTCCCAGCGCGAAGCGCCTTAGCCTGCGCAAGAACTACCGGTCGACCCAGGAGATCACCGATGCGTACTGTGGCTTCTCGCGCTCCATGACCGCATCGACAGGGATGCTGCCACTCGAGCTAACCGCCGAAAGGGGAAAAAGCGGCTTGGTCCCGGAGCTACGACAGGTTTCCGACGAGGAGGCCGAGCAGGCCGCCGCTGCGGCCAGTGTGCGCGAGCTGGAAAAATCTGGGGTTCCGCTGCGGGCTCAGGCGATGCTCTTCCGGTCGAATTCCCGTCTGAACGAATTCGCCGCGGCGCTCGAAAAGCGCGGCATCCCGGTCCTGCACCTTGGCAGTCTCTTCGAGCGGGACGAGATCCGAGGTCTCTTATCGCTCCTCTCGTTCATCGCCGACCCTGCCGGGAGCGCGCTCGTGCGCTTGGCGACGCTTGGGCCCTATCGTGTTCCGCTGGCGGATGTGTCGCTGTTCCTGGCTCATTGCCACGACACCCGCACGCCGGCGCTCGACGCCTTGGAAAGCGCTGACAGCATCGAAGGGCTCTCCCCCGCCGCGCGCGACGGATTCGCCGCCCTTGCAAGGGACCTCGACGGGTTCTCCCTGAACTCGTCGCCCTGGGATGTGCTTTGTGTATATCTATTCGAGCGCTCGTCCTTCCTCAAACCTCTCGCGCAGAGCGCCGACGTGCGCGACCAGATGAAATGCGTCGCGATCTGGCAATTCCTGAATTTCGTCCGCGAGCCGCACGCGCGCGGCAAGGGGCCGCCGATCTACCGTCTACTCGAGCGCATCCGCCATCTTGTCGTTCTCGGCGACGAGCGCGATTTGCGGCAAATCCCGAGCGCGGCGCGCCATGCGGACGCGGTAAGAATGCTCACGATCCATGGCAGCAAGGGTCTCGAGTTCGAGGCCGTCCACGTTCCGGGCATGACGAAAGGGCAGATTCCGCTTCAGTATCGGGGAGTGCGCTGCCCACCGCCCGACGGCATGGTTGATGAAGCGGGATTGACGAGCGGAAGGGACTACCACAAGAGCATCCACGCCGCCGAGGAGGAGTGCCTATACTTTGTTGCCATGTCGCGCGCGCGGTCACAGCTGCGCCACTACGGCAACGCAGCAAAGCCATCGGAGTTCGTTGGCAAGGTGGTTCCTTCGCTCAACAATGTACGAGGCTTTCCCGTGGCCGCCACATCGGCGGATGCGGAAAAGAACTGGGTCGTGCCTGTTGCTGCCGGCCCTTCGGGTGTCATCGACGGGGATGAGCTGAGCCGGTTCGACAGGTGTCCCCGGCGGTTTCTCTACACGTATCTTCTGGACTTGGCGGGGCGTCAGCGCGAAACGCCGTTCGTCAAGGCACACGACTGCGTCTACGAGACTATTCGGGCCGCCAAGGAGCATGACAAGGCGGGAAACAAGGACTGGCTGCTGCGACAGCTCGAGTCGACTTGGGAAAAGCGGGGTCCGCTGGAACACGCCTATGAGAAGGACTATCGACATATCGCGCAGCAGACGATCGAAAACTTCCAGGCTGCTTGCGAGGGACTGGATATCCAGAAAGCCGAGGCTTTCGCCGTCGACCTCTTCCACGGAAAGGTCGAGGTCAACCCGGACCAGGTTGCGAAACGCGGTGACGGGACGATGCTCCTGCGCCGCATCCGCACCGGCAAGCTATCCGACAGGGAGGAGGACGAGTGGATTTACACGCTCTATCATGCCGCCGCGTCGGAGAGGTATGGCGAAGGGCGATATGAGGTTGAGGCAATTCATCTGACCGGAAATACCCGGACGCTGATCGCTCCCAGCGCCAGAAAGAGGAAAAACCGCATGGGGAAGGCCGCGGCTGCGGCGGCCAGCATCCGTGCCGGCACTTTCCCGCCGCAACCGGACTCCTTCAGTTGCCCGCGCTGCCCGCATTTCTTCTACTGTCCGTCCCTCCCGGACGGGACCGTCCAGCTTCCGTAAGGCTTTGTCTCCCGTGGATTACCGGATGTGGGATTTCCGCGCGATTATTTGGGTGTAAGGCGGCATGGCGCCGCAAATGATCGCAAGGAGATCCGACATGTCGAAGATCAACGTTTTTCTGCAAGGTGAGGGCATCAA
>JAPTUI010000071.1 GCA_028067895.1 Pseudomonadota bacterium
CGCATAGCATTGATCGCATTCGAAACAGTTGCCGCAGGAGAAGCACCGCTGCGCCTCGTAGCGAGCTTGTGCCTCACTCAACGCGCCAATGACCTCACTAAAATTGCCCGCGCGTTGCTCCGCGGGACGTTCGGGCTGCTTACGACGTTCGGCGTCGCTGTAGAGCGGTATATGCAGGCCAGAGAACTCGGCAAGAGGGTGCTTTGGATCCACCGCAAGCATCCTTCCGAGTAGATAAGCATTAATATGGCGCGCGGCACGCTTTCCGTGCCCAACCGCGTCGGTCACCGTGTGTGCGCCCGCAACCATGTCGCCGCCTGCGAAGATGCCGGCGAGGCCGGTCATCATCGCGGAATCGACCACGACGCTGCCATCAGTACCGAGTGAAATGCCTGTGAGGCGTTTTAGAAGTCTGTCGTCAGGTTCTTGCCCGAGCGCGAGCACCACTGCGTCAGCTGGCAACTGCTCGAAGTGCCCGGTAGGTTGGGGATGGCCGGCTTGGTCCAGCTGCATCTGCTCTATGCTCAGCTGGCCGGCGTCAATCTGCCGGATTGTACTCAACCACTTGAACCGAATACCCTCGTCGAGTGCCTCGCTCAATTCGAATGCGTGCGCCGGCATGTGTGTGCGATCGCGCCGATAGACGATAAGCGTCTCATCAGCGCCAAGGCGACGTGCCGTGCGTGCCGCATCCATCGCTGTGTCGCCGCCCCCGTAGACGACGACTCGACGGCCGAGGAGAGGGCGATCGCCGGCGCCGACCTGATGCAGCATTGCAACGGCATCGAGCATTCGAGCGGCATCGCTTGCGGGCAGTTCGATGTGTTTGGCAAGGCCGGCCCCAATTGCGAGAAACACGGCGTCGAAGTATCCCGCAGCCTGTTCAGCCTGGACGTCCTGAACCTGGTGATTCAGGACGAGCGTTACGCCGAGTGCAGTAATTCTCGCGATTTCCTTGTCTACGACTTCCCGCGGAAGCCGGTACTCAGGGATGCCGTAGCGGAGCATTCCACCGGAGAGACTCTCAGCCTCGTGAATTTCAACGATGTGCCCCAAGCGAGCGAGGTGGTAGGCAGCCGAGAGTCCGCTGGGTCCAGAGCCGACAACGAGCACCCGCTTGCCGGTAGGCGGGCCGGCTTCCGGTAACGCCCAGCCTTCCTGCGCTGCTCGATCACCGAGAAATCGTTCTACCGCATGGATCGATACAGCGCTATCATTGTAATTGCGATTGCAACTTATCTCACACGGGTGATAACACACCCGGCCGTGGATCGCCGGCAGCGGATTGTCCGCAAGCAGCTCAGACCATGCTTCGCGGTATCGCTCGGCGCGTGCCAGCGCGAGCCAGGATTGAATGTTCTCGCCAGCAGGGCATGCGTGATTGCAGGGCGGAAGCAGATCCACATATACCGGACGGCGCTGCCGCACCGCGCCGGTGCCCGGCTCAGCGAGCAGATCGACAGGCAGTGTGAAATCAGATTGCCGAATGCTCATTTATCACGCGTAACGGCTGCGGGCGCGATATTTCAGTTGAACTCTATGGGAGTTTTAGATAACGAAGAGACAATAAAGCATACTCCGAGCCGCGCACCAGTGCCATTGCGTAATATCGCTAGACCATCGCGCTGCCAACCTCCAGGGACACTACTGTTGCGTACTTTGCGTATTCGGAAAGCCGAACATGACGGCGCATGCCCGTCTTGCAGCGGTTTCGTCTGGCGCGTGAGTTGCAAAACCGTCCGACTGCATCCTTTTGCAGGTGACCCCGTGTTTTGCGCCGAGTCCCGAGTCCGGCATGCACGACAGCCACGTGGTGGATTTATGTATTGAACGCGATGATGAGTGTCAGATGCGCCCAGTCAGGACTGCAAACCTCTGCCGCCAGGGAAATGCTCATGACCACATCCGTCTGCACAGGATCTGCTGGCCAAGATGCGCGCCAGCATGGGCCATGTATCCGCCGCCATTGAGAAATTCACCGCCGTCGACGCCGGCCTGATCCAGAAGCACATGCGCTCGCGCATGTAGGCGATGCCTCAAGGCGCGCTCGAGGCGCCGGCCCGCACCGTCAATCTACCTCGCGGCAGTCGTGGCCGGCTCCAGCCCAGACTGCGTGCGCGCCATGGCAGACAAGGTGGTGCAGCCTATCCGGGTCCATCCCGGGTCCTCGCCTACAGCTACTGCATCGCACACGGCTACGATTTGCGCAGCGGGCTGCGGCAGCAGGACCTCGCGTCTGCGAGCGGCTACCGGCCGCTCTTTCGCTACGAACCCGCCATGCGCTCGTCCGGAGAGCGGCCGTTCCGTCTGGACTCGCCGCGGCCGACCATTCCGTTCAAGGACTATGCCTACAACGAGCTGCGGTATCGGGCGCTCACCCATACCGACCCGAAGTCCGGCCCGTGGCGCAGCTCGCCCAGGCCCAGCAGGTCGTGACGGAGAAGTACCGGCAGTACGAGGAATTCGCGGGGCGCAGCGCGGAATCTTTCCTTCCTGCGCTCCGCAGCTAGGGGTGAAGGGGGCGAACGGTCGCCCCGGCGTATCTTCTCAGCGCACGATCCGGCTCTCAGACCTGCACCGCCTCGGTTATGAATGCCTGAGGAGGGATGAGGCGCACGGTTGATGGGGTGCCGACAACGACTGTCAAACCCGTTCGGCGGAGATCCGTCGTAGAGATCCGGATCAAGGCTGAGTCGCCGCCGAAGAGCAGCGGTGCATGGCTGTGCCTGTCGCTCATACGCACATGTCCTGATTCGGTCGATGGCGTGGGCTGACAGCATGTGGCGCGCGGGAATTGTCACGCTCGGACGGCAGGTACGACAATCATGGCGGAGGACGACACCCTCAAGAGGCTGCTCGAGGCCGAATCGAAAGCCGAAGAGATCATCGCCTCCGCCGACCGGCAGCGCGCGGCTTTGATTGAGCAGGCCAGGCAGGCAGCCCAGGCCGCGCAGACCCAACATGCGCAACACCTTGCCGAGATCGCCGCCTCCTTCATGGCACAGGCCGAGCAGCGGGCCGAGCAGACGATCGGGGAACTCAAGCGGCGCCACGTCGAGCGATCGCAGGCGATGAAGGCCGCCGCGGAGCTCGCCAGGGCGCAGGCGCTCGAGGCGGCACTCGCCCTGTTGATCGGCACCGACAAGAGCCCGACGTGAGAGTCACCCGTTACGCCTATCTCAACGCGCGGGTCAGCGTGCTCGCCGGGCGACTGCTCGACCTGGATGAGATCCAGGCGCTGCTCGAGGGAAACGCTGTGCGGCCGGACGCCATCCCGCCTGAGCTTGCCCGGGATGCGGCCGGCGTCGGGCTTGCCGATGAGCTCGATCAGGAGCACGTCAGCATCCTGCTGCGGGAACTGGCGATGCTGATCCGGCCCCTCTCCGGGCCAGCCCGCGACCTGCTTTCATACTGGGCGCACCGATTCGAGCTCACCAATCTCAAGGTGATCATTCGCGGCAAGATGACCGGTCAACCCCAGGCCGCCATCGAGCAGGATCTGCTCGACATGGGCAGCCTCGAGCGACTGCCCACCGCGCAGCTGCTGCAAACCGACAGCCTCGAGGAGCTGCTGCGGCGCTTGGACCAGACCGCCTTTGCGAGCATCACCGAGCAGGCCCGGCGGCTGCTTGAGCGGGGCGAAGCGCTGTTCGCACTCGATGCGGCGATCGATCGGCGTTACTACGCCGGCCTGGCGCGGCGTGGCAACGTGGCCGACGGCGCGGGCGGGCAGCCGCTGCGCGCCATCGTCGGCAGCGTTATCGATCGAATCAACCTCGTATGGCTGCTGCGTTACCGCTTCGCCTACGACCTTCCGGCGGCACAGGCCTATTATCTATTGATTCCGGCCGGCTACCGGCTGAGCGGCGGGCAGCTGCAGCAATTGGCGCAGCGGGCGAGCTTCGAGGAGGTGATCGCGAACCTCCCCAGGCCGTTCGCCGACCTGCTCGTCGGGAGTCACAACAGCACCGAGGCAACGCTCAAGCTCGAGTTTGAGACTTGGCGCATCGCGAGCGATGTGCTCTACCACACCTCCTTCAATGTCGCGCGGGCACTTGCCTACATGGTGCTGAGGGAACGCGATCTGCGCCGCTGGCGAGCGATTGTTCGCGGGCGCAGCCTGCCTGCGGCGCCGGATATGATCCGCGCCGCTCTGGGGCTGCCGCCACCCGGGGGGCAAGCGCATTGAAACCGCCGAGAGGGCCGCAAGGTGCTTAGGCCGCAGCGCATGAAACGCGCGGAGCTCGTCCTGCTGAAGGATGATGTGCCGTGCGCGGCTCTGTTGCTGGCCGAATACGGCAGCTTCGCGCCGGAGGTCTCCGAGATCGTGCCAGCGTCCCTGCCGGAGCAGGCGGGGGAAGGATATCGCGGAGCGTATCGAGAGGCGAGTACGCGCCTCGAGAAGATCCTGGCGCACTTCGAGATGCCGCGCCCCGCCGAGAGCGCTGCACCGCTGCAGGCGGTCGCCGAGCCGCAGTTGCGCGAGCTCGGTGCCTGGCTGAAGGAGATCTGGACGCGCTGCTCGCAGGCGCAGGAGCGCACGCGCAAGCTGCGGGAGGAGCATCGGCGCACGGAGCAGCTGGTAGAGGGGCTCGATCGGTTCCAGAACGTCGATATTGACCTCACGCGATTGCACGCCCAAGGCACGCTGCTCGATATGCGCGTCGGCACGCTGCCTTCGGCAAACCTCACGCGCTTCGAGGATGCGCTTCGTCTCGCCGGCTACACGGCCATTCCTTTCTTTGCCACCGAAGATGTGGTCCACCTGATCATTGCGGGCGCCCGCGGCCAGGCAGGCGAGATCGAGCGCGTGCTGCAGGCGGCAAACTGGCACGCGACCGACGTGCCTGCGGAGTTTCATGGCAAACCGGCGCAGGTGCGCGCG
>JAPTUI010000347.1 GCA_028067895.1 Pseudomonadota bacterium
ATCTGACTCAACTCGCGCTCGACCGCCGGCCAGTCCGTGGTGCCCGTCAGGCGCGCCCGCTGCAGGCGCAGATTGAGCACCGCGAGCGGCGTGCGCAGCTCGTGCGCCGCATCGGCCGTGAGCCGCCGCTCGACCGCGTACGCGCGCGAGAGCCGGTCGAGCGCGCCGTTGACGGCTTCCACGAGCGGCTGGATCTCCCGCGGCAGGCCGCCGGCCGAGATGCGCAGGTCCGGCTGGCTCGGGCCGACCCGCGCCGCCTCGCGCGAAGCGCGCTCGATCGGCTGCAGGCTCCAGCCGCTGATCAGCCACATCAGCCCGAGGGCGAGCACGGCGAAGACGATGAGCACCGAGACATGCTCGGAGTCTTCCTCGAACAGGCTGTCGACCAGCGTGTCGCGGCTCATGTCCCGGCGTGCGACAACGACGCTGTAGCCCTGCGGGCCCCGCGCCGCCACGATCGGCTGCTTGTCCGAGCCCACGCCGATGAACTCCACCGGGCCGACCGGTCCGCGCGCATCGACCGGGATGTAGGGCAGGGGTTGAGGCAGGTTCGCGGAGGTCGCGATCGGGCGGTGATCGGCGCCGAAGACCGTGAACGTGAATCGTCGCGAGGGATCGGCGTAGACCTTCGCCCAGTCCTTCGGCAGGCGGACCTCGAGTACGCCGGCACGGTCGAAGCGCAGCGCCTCGATGAGCTCGCGCGCCTGATTCTGCAGCGTACTGGCCCGCAGGCCGGCAATGACGTTGTGGACCTCGAGCCGATAGGAGACGAACGAGGCGCCCAGTCCAAGCGCGAACAGCGCGAACATTACCCCGAGCAGCCGCAGGCGCAGGCTGTGTGCGCGGCTCACGGAACGGGACTCTCGACCAGGCGATAGCCAATGCCCCACTTCGTTTCGATGGAGACGGTGGCGTGCGCCCCGGCGAGCTTGCGCCGCAGTCGCGAGACGGCCGCCTCCAGCGCGTTGGTGCTGCCGGCATCCTCCAGCGCATAGAGGCGATCTTCCAGGCGGTCCTTGGTGATCACCTGGCCCGGCACCCGCAAGAGTTCTTCGAGCAAGGCGGCCTCGCGACGGGTCAGATCGAGCGGCTTGCCGAGCACGGTGGCTTCGCGGCTGACCGTATCGAAGGTGATTTCCCCGAGCGTGTAGCGGGTCTCGCGCCGGGTGCCGACGCGACGCAGCACCGCGCGCAGGCGTGCCTCGAGCTCGAGCAGGTTGAACGGCTTGACGATGTAGTCATCGGCGCCGGAGTTCAGCCCGAGCAGCCGCTCCTCCATGCCATCGCGGGCCGTGACGATCACCGCCGGCACCTGCGGCTGCAGCGCACGCAGCGCCGAGAGCAGCTGCATGCCGTCCATGTCCGGCAGTCCGAGGTCCAGCACCACCGCGTCGACCGGCGCGATGCGCGCCCCGGCGAGCGCCCGCTCGCCGCGGTCGAACGCGTCGATGGCGAAGCCACGCTCGCGCAGATGATCGGCGATCATCTCGCGGATGGCCTGGTGATCCTCGACCAGCAGTATTCTCATGGGGTCACGTCGGGGGAGAGGGGCCCGGTCAGGGACTATTATCCGCGCCGGGCGGCTCGGGCGCTCGTCAGGACTTGGTCAGCAATGGCTGGCACTGTGTCCGCACCGGCCGACTGCGGATCCGGTCCCTGAGGTTTTGCCTGTCTGGAGAAACGGAAGTAGCGATGCACGGCAATGGCGGTTCTGGCCCGGCAGCGGCCCGCTCGACCCGTACCGACCGGCACTGGCCGACCCCCGGCCGACGCCTTGCGGGGCGGCTCGGCGGCCTCGGCACGCTCGCCGTGACGGCCCTCATCGGCGGCTGCGCCACCTACCACGCCCTGCCGCTGCCCCGCCGGGCGCATCTGGCGTCGGCGGTGAGCGTGCTGCGTACCGAGGTGCCGTCGCTCGCCCCCGGAGTGCCGCCGTGGCACATCCCGGTGAATCGGCCGCTGCGGCCGCGCGACATCGGGCTGCTTGCGGTGCTGAACGATCCGGCGCTGCGCACCGAGAGCGGGTATCTGGCCGGCGCCCAGGCAAGCCTGCTGCAGGCCTCGCTCCTGCCCAATCCCGTCGCAGGCGTGGTCTACGAGCCGCAGCTCGGCGGCGCCGGCGTGGCGCCGTCCTGGACGGCCACGCTCGCCGAGGACGTGAAGTCGATCATCACGTACCACACTCGGGTCGCGGCGGCTCACGACGCCTTCGAGCAGGTCAACGCGGATCTGCTGTGGCGCGAATGGCAGACGGCGCAGCAGGCGCGTGTGCTCGCAGTCTATTTGTATTGGGGGCGCGATTCGCTGCGCGCCAGCCGGCGCGCAGCACAGCTGCTCGACCGGGAAGCGCGCGCCGCACACGCGGCCGCGGCGAGCGGCAGTCTCGACATGCGTACGCTCGCGCCGATCCTTGCGGCCAAGGCGAACGCCGACCAGACGCTGGCGAACCTCACGCTCTTGCAGTTGCGCGCCTGGCAGGCGCTCGATGCACTCCTCGGGCTCGAGCCGAACGTGCGCTTCCCCATCGCCGCGCCGCGTGCCGCGGCGTTGCCGCACCACTTCGCGCCGTTGCTCGCCTCGCTCGCCAATCGCCGGCCGGACTTAGTGGCGCTGAAGATGGGCTATCGCTCGGCGGACGAAAACGTTCGCACCGCGATCATCGGGCAGTTCCCCACGCTGGTGCTCGGGGCACAGTGGGACCAGGACAACGGCAATGTCCGCAACGGCGGACCCACCGCCCAGTTCGATCTGCCGATCTTCGATCGCAATCAGGGCCAGATTGCCGCGGCCCGCGCCACCCGCCTCGTGCTGCACGCGCAGTATCAGGCACGCCTCGACGCTGCGGTCGGCACGGTGCGCGCACTCGCGGTGCAAATCCGCCGGCTGCGTCACGCGGCGCGCCAGGCGCACCGAGCCGCGCTTGCCGCAGAGCAGCTCGCTCGGTCGGCCCAACGTGCCTACGCGCGCGGGGACCTCGATGAGCGCTCGCTCGCTGACTACCTGACGGCCGCGCTCGCGCGGCGGCTCGAGGCCGACTCGCTCGAGCGTACGCTCGGTCAGGCACGCATCGCCATCACGCTTGAGCTCGGGCTCGGACTGCCGCAGGTCCGTATCGTCCCGACTGCCCAGATATAACGAGGACGCCATGATTCGCCGAATGATCTTCGGAGTGTGCTGTCTTGTGCTCACCGCCGCGGCGCTGCCGCCTCCGGCGAGCGCGGCGGCTGCTTCCAGCCCGAGCGTGCTGGTGACGTTGACGCCGCTGCGCAGCGGCAGCCTGCCGCACGTGGTGGTTGCCTACGGAACGGTGGAGCCGAGCAACATCGGCGGGCGTGCCATGATGGCTGCGGAGTCCGGGGTCATCGGCAGGGTGTACGTGCGGATGGGGCAGCGCGTGGCCGCCGGGGCGAAGCTCGTCGAGATCCTGCCGAGCCCGCAGTCGGCAGCGGCCTATCACCAGGGGCTCTCCTCGCTGCGGGTCGCGCGCGCGCTGGTGCGCAGCACGCGCAAACTCTACAGCCTGCACCTGGCGACCAATGAGCAGCTCGCCGCGGCCGAGAAGTCCGAACTCGACGCCGAGGCCAATCTCGCCGCGCTGCGCGCCACGGGCGCCGGCGGCCCGCAGGTGCTGCGCGCGCCGTTCGCCTCCGTGGTCACGGGGCTCACGGCGCTCACCGGCTCGATCGTGAGCCTGGGCTCCCCGGTGCTGACGCTCGCCTCCCCGGATCACCTGGTGCTCGCCGCCGGTGTGGTGCCGTCCCAGGCGTTCAGCATGGCCGTGGGGGATACGGCGGTGGTCCAGGCCACCGGATCGGACGATTGGGTGCACGCCCGGGTCGCGATGTGCGGTGCGGCGAGCACCCCCAACACCGGGCTCGTGCCAGTGCAGATCGCACTGCCGGCGGGCAAGTTCATCCCGGGACAGGTGGCGCGCGTGCGCATCACGACTGCCAAGGTCAAGGGGTTCCTCGTGCCGCACGCGGCGCTGCTGGTCAACGAGCGCGGCGCCCCGTACGTGGTGCAGGCGGTCGAGGGCATTGCGCGCAAGGTGCCGGTGCGCGTGCTCGACGAGTACGACGCTCAGGACATCATCAGCGGGGCGCTCGATCCGCACGCCCCGGTGGTGCTCGCCGGGGATTATCAGCTCAATAACGGCATGCACATCCGCATCGCCAAGCCCGGCGAGCCGGGGACCACTCCGTGAGCTTCGCCGAGTGGGTCGAGCGGCACCGCCGCTCGCTCCTGACGATTGCCTTCGCGCTGGCGCTCGCGGGGGTGTTCGCGGCGATCTCGCTGCCGGTCGGGCTGTTCCCGGTCACGAGCTTCCCGCGCATCCGCATCGAGGTGAGTACCGGCAGCATGCCGGCGCGTCAGATGCTGGTCGACGTGACCGAGCCGCTCGAGCAGGTGACCCGAGCCATCCCCGGGGCGCAGAACGTGACCTCCACGACCTCGCGCGGCTCGGCACAGATTTACGTCGACTTCCCCTGGGGCTCGAACATGAACCAGGCGCTGCTCGCGGTCGACGCGGCGCTTGCGCAGGAACTGCCCACGCTGCCGAAGGGCACCAGCTACGACGTCATCCAGATGAGCCCGAACGTCATCATGCCGTTCGTCTCGTACGCGCTCATCTCCAAGACCGTGCCGCCGACGGCGTTGCGCCAGCTGGCGCAGTACGAGATCACTCCGCTGCTCACCGGCATTCCCGGCGTACGGCGTGTCGGGGTGCTCGGCGGAGCGACGCCCGAGGTGCAGGTGTCGGTCAACGAGGAGAAGCTGCGTGCCTTCGGCCTGACGCTCGCCCAGGTCTCCCAGGCGCTCGCACAGACCAACGTGGTGCAGGCCGTCGGGCGGCTCGAGGACAACGATCTGCTGTACC
>JAPTUI010000553.1 GCA_028067895.1 Pseudomonadota bacterium
AAGGCTCATGCCCAGCTCATGCAGAAACCCGCGGTCCGCAATTTGGTCGACTGCTGGCGGGAACATGGGTATCTCATGCTGAGGAAGTAGCCCAACCCTGCACCCTCGTAGAACTCGCCGCGGTCGTTACCGGTCAGCCGGCGCGGCGAGAAGGGACTTTCATACCTTTGGGCGACACCCCGTGCGCCAAACCCGATCTGACTGCTCATTGATGTCATCTCGGTCTTTGGAGCAAAGAATATCCGCCTTTTGACGGAAGTCGACAGCCGCGTTCAATGAATGATGTCATCCATAACTCTTTTTGAATCAATGCGTTATGATTAGCGCCCGACTGGTGACATGAATGAATAGTCCTCACACCTGCCCCTGTAAGGACCGTTCATTCATGTCACTCGCTGATTCATTCGAGACTTTGTACCGGCGATCCTCACTTGGCGACGCCGAGGAATACGGCAAGACACCGTTCGATCTCAAGTAGCGATTCGGAATCAATGTGCCCGAAAACCTGTCCGAGCTTCTCGCGCTTGACGGTCATGGCCTTATCCACCATCACCTGCGATTGGCTCCGCAAGCCATTCTGGGCGTCCGGATGTACTGTGACCCTTAAGAGCGGCGCCTCGACAAGGGAGCTGGAAACCAGCAGCACGGTCACGGTGGCTGTGCCGGCAAACTGATCCGCTTGGAGGATCAGCGCGGGGCGCGGCTTGCCGAAATCTCCGGAGAGCGCAATGGTGACGAAATCTCCCCGTCTGGCGGGTCGTCGACGGCGAGAGGTCGTCGAGTCGGAGACTTTGTTTGCGCCAGAACTCATGCGCTCCAGCCATCGACGTCGGCCAAAGCCTCCTCCATGAAATGCGACAGCTCCGTGTCGGCCCGGTCGGCCACGGCGACTCGCCGCGACTGGCTGCGACACTGTAGGGCGAAGTCCCTCCGGCGGGTGTCCGGCACCCAGATCTGCACCGGCCGCAGTCCCGCCCGGCGCAGCGCTTCGCGGTGCTTCTGAACGCGGGCATTTGAGGACTTGCGGGTCATGGAGTTCCGGGTGGATACCTGGTTACATGTAACGTATCACAGAAACTCGTTACATGCAACGCGACCTGTCATTTAACATTCCATATCCATTGTCACTACGGATGCATCTACAATATGCTGGCAGCACGCTGCGTTACCGCATGTGCAACGTGCGATTGATACGTGCGTAGCAACGTTCGATGCATCGTTGGATATCGACGTAGGTGACAGCGTCCGAAGAAGTGGGTTCGATTCGCTCAGTTCGACACACCACCCGTCGATCTTGAGGGGCGCCCCAAGCCCGATGACGCGCTCCGGTGACACGCCAACGTGTAACGTGAAACCTCCCGAGCCCATTCACACCGAAGCGATCCCTGGCCTAGGCAATTGCCTGGCGTGAGCGCTACCGGTATCGTAGGAATCCGCAGCTAGACGTGGAGATCCGCCGATCAAATTTCTACGACAGCATTTGAGGTTCTGGTCCGCGCTGACCTTCGGTATTGCGACGTTCTTCTGCCTGCCGGAGAGCTGGACATTCATCAGTCGCCTTCTCGTCAGCTGGGATAGTGGGGTCACCCTCTTCCTGCTTGCGATTTATCTGTGGATGACGCGTCTTACCGCCGATCAAATTCAATCGCGGTACATGGAAGAGGATCCTTCAGGGCCCGTCATTCTGGTGTTCGTGATCATCGCCGCGCTGCTGAGCGTCCTGGCTATCGTCGAGCCGCTTGCGACCCTGCGCCACGTACCGCACGGCATTCGCATCTGGCGAGTCGCGCTCGCCGCGGTGACGCTGGTCGATTCATGGCTGCTCGTGCCGACCATGTTCACGACGCATTATGCGGATCTCTTCTATAGCGCTCCGCCGGATGATCGGCCACTCGTGTTTCCCAAGACCGAAATGCCGACCTTTTGGGACTTTGCATACTTCGCTATCACGATCGCGGCAGCGAACCAGACTGCGGACGTGTCCACGACGCAGACCAGTATTCGGCGCGTCGTGATCATTCAGGAGATTATCTCCTTCGCGTTCAATGTGGCGATCATCGGCTTTGCGATCAATATCACCGCCGGGCTTATCTCGACATAGTCCTATCCGACCAGGGGCATCTACGTCAATATCCAACGACGTTGCGCATTAGCGCAACGATTCGATGAATGAGTTGCAGCGCCTGGGCATGATTGCCTATGTTCCCGCGCGCGGCAGCTGGGCAATGACCCTTCCGTTTTTTCCGAGCAGCTGAATCGCTGGGTTGCCGTGTGAGCCGACCTTGAGCACGAGCCGTGTACGGCCATGTTTGTCCTTCAGCGCGAGGAAAACAGCGCCGTTGGGAGCTCTTTGCATCATCAAACGTGGCTCTCCAGTTGGATGTGCTTTCAGAAAGTGGTGCCACTGACTGCGCGGCAGATTAAATAAGTCGGTGATGAGCCACTTCGGTCGGTCAATGAACGCGAGGGTGGTCGATTGCCCCGCTTTGGTCTGGTCGTCATCGAGGCTGAAGGTCTGATCCTGCTCGTACGGGGGCGAAACTGAGGTGTCCGTAGCTCGTCACGGTGCCGTTAGCCTGTTTTCGACCGCCAAAGATCAGCCCGCCATTCTCTGTGCCTTCACTGTTGTAGAAAATCATCCCGGCCGTATGCCGGTCGAACGGGTATTGTTTACCCTTGACGATGGCTCCGGGGAAGCGGGCCTGGTCAGAAATAACCATGCGCAGCGCACCGTTCGGCTCTACCACGTTGATGCGTTGAACGTCGATTGTCCCGAATACGCGCCGATGTCGGGCGATCGAGAATGCCGATATGGCTATCACAACAAATGCGAGCGCGGAAATCGCGCCATAGATTCTCCACGCGCGAAGTTCTTTCTCCATCTTCCGTCCCCCAGTCCTATGTGACGCGACGCTCGTATCCGTCCGGTTGCTGTCTTCCTTGAGGATTTATCGACACGGCTGCCGATGCGCGCGTCCATGTTAGCGGTTTTTTTCCTGAGAGAAATTATCCCCAGAGCAAATGCCTGTTTCCGTACCTGCACAGTCGAGACAGACCAATATCCGTGAACATCTCACGGCTTCCGCGCTATGGCTTGCTCGGGCTCAGACGGCTGGGATAACACCCGGGTCTCTAAGGGGACCAGGGCTTGGTCCGCAATTGCGGCCCGCACGCTATTTCTTGTTGCGCCGTACACGCGGTCGAGCGTGATCTCGTGGACTCTTAGGAGCTCCGCTCCCCGGTGATGAGTCACTCGCGTCCGTTGCACTGTCCAGACTGAGCGCTCGCTCTTTGATCCGTTGCAAGACCTCCATGCAACAGCGAAGGTCGCCAACCGGTACGCCCTCCAGCAAATCGGCGTTCAGCTGCATCGCCACGGCGGTAATCCGCTCGAGTAGCCCGCAGGCCTTGGGACGCAGAGATCCGGTCTTGCTTCGCCGGTCCTCGTCGGATTCACGCCGCTCTATCCAGCTGTCGGCCGCCATGCGATCGAGCAACCGGGCGAGCGTGGGACCTTCTACGCCGAGTCGATCGGCGAGCTCCGTCTGGGTCATGCCTTCATCGGCGCAAGAGAGCTTCAGCAGCGTAATCCATTTCGCCTGGCTCAATCCGAGCGGCTTCAGCCGCTGATCGAGCCGATAGCGCCACGCCCGCCCGGTTTCACCCAGAAGCGCGCCAATTCCCGGATCCTTAGCCGACTTAGGCACCGCGCGCAGTTCCTCGACAGAGCGTTGTGCTGCCCTGCCCCATGCCACTCTTAGCCTTTCCGGAAAGGCGCATCTGAGCCCTCTCGGCACACCGCTCATGCGTCGATAAGCGGCCCCAAGGGGAAAATCCTGCCGTCATGCGGCAGCCCCAGGCATCGAAGTGCGCAAGCGCTTGTCCCCCCACTCTCGCATTGCTATGTCTCTTACGGCTTCGCGTCCGCAGCGACGCTGACGCGTCGGTCCCGCGCCAGATACGTGTACACCACAGGCACCACATAGAGGGAAAACAATGCGCCGATGGCGAGGCCTGCGGCAATCACCAGACCCATATCGAAGCGGCTCACCGCGCCAGGGCCCGTCGCAAAGACGAGCGGCAGCGCGCCGAACACCATTGCGCCGGTCGTCATCAGAATCGGACGAAGACGGATGCTCGAGGCCTTCTCTACGGCAGCGCGCCGGTCCAGTCCTTCGGTTTCCTGGATCACGTTGGCGAACTGTACGATCAGAATGCCCTGCTTCGTGATCAATCCAATGAGCGTGATCAGTCCGACTTCCGTGTAGATATTGATCGTCGCGGCGCCGAGATACAGGAACACCAAGGCGCCCGTAATTGCCATCGGCAGCGTCACCAGAACGATCAAGGGATCGCGGAAGCTCTCGAACTGCATGGCGAGCAGCAGATACACCAGGATTACGGAGAGCGCAAAACTGATGATGATCGCGTGACCCTGCTGAATGTACTGCCGTGATTCGCTGGCGTAATTGATGCCGAACCCGGGCGGAAGGATCTTCTTCGCCTCTGTCTTCAGATACGTCAACGCCTGTCCGAGCGTCACACCGGGGGCCATGACGCCCTGAATCGTCGCAGAGTTCAGCTGCTGAAACTGCGGCAGGAACTCCGGCTGCACCTCCGTGTGCACACTCATCAAGGTCGAGAGCGGAATCAACGCGCCGGTACCACTGTGGATGTAGTAGTCCCGTAGCATCGAGGGATTGGCACGGAAGCGGTCCGAGACCTGCGGGATGACCTTGTAGCTGTGTCCGGACATGTCAAATCGATTGACGTAGTTCCCGCCGAGTAAAGGTTCGAGATTGTCGGCAATGGTGGCCATATTGATGCCGAGATCACCGGCGAGATTGCGATTGACGTGCAGGACGACTCCAGGGGAG
>JAPTUI010000092.1 GCA_028067895.1 Pseudomonadota bacterium
GAGGCGTTCTTCACCAAGGATGACCCGCGCAAGATCCTGGCCGACCGAGTCGATCGCATCACGCGGCTGCTCGACCGGCTGGATGGGGCAAAGGGGCCCCAGGATATGAATTTGCCCGGGTGGGGCTTTCACGAACTGAAGGGCAAGCGCAAGGGCGAGTATGCCGTGGCGGTGTCAGGAAATTGGCGCATCACCTTGCGCTTCGAGGGCGTGGACGCCTTCGACGTCAACCTCGAGGACTATCACTGATGAACAGCTTGCGAAGTCCGAATCGTCGTCCGACGCACCCCGGCGCCATTTTGCGCGAGGACGTGCTGCCGGCGCTCGCAATGACTCAGGTGGAACTCGCCGAGCGCCTCGGCGTCAGTCGGCTCACGGTGTCTGAGCTGCTGAATGAGAAGCGCGCGCTCTCGACCGAGATGGCGCTGCGGATCGGGAGGCTGCTCGATACGAGCCCGGAGAGCTGGCTCGCCATGCAGGATGCGGTGGACCTCTGGGAGGTCCGCAATGCCAAACTGGAGGAGATCGAGTCGGTCAAGCCGGTCTCGAAGCAGAAGGTGGCCTGAGGGCCACGGATGATCCCGCGGAAGGCCCGTGGGTGGCCTATTCTCCGGGACATCTGGAGGGGCGCATTCTCGCTCGCTCACGGCTCATGATCTACTGCATATGGTCTCGGACCGTCTCATCGGAATTGCGAAGACCGGCGATGGCGACGTTGTGCTGTGTCCCAATTTACTTTGACCGAGGCGGGGAGTAGTTTCCGCGCCGTCTTTACTTGAGACTCCGAGGTTTTCCCCAGTTGGACAGTAGCTGTACGAGTGGTGACAGGTGTCGCGTCCTGCGCGATGCACTGCGCTCAGCGAAGCTGGCCCCGGGGATAGATACCGAGGCGGCTCGCTGATCCGCGGGGCGCCGTGCGCCGAGGTCACTCGGCGCTGATTTCCTAGTCACCATCCGCTTTCTTTCAGGCGGCACGTTCCGGCTATCGGGGCGCGCATTGCCCGGCCGTCGCTGTTCATCGCAGTAGGGCGGCGCGGGCGTACTCCCGTTCACGGAACGGGTCCTTGCGCGAGCGCAGCAGGCGCTCGAGGGTGGTGGATCATGATGGTAAAGCACGTCTTTGGATTTTCGGCGCATGCCGTCCAGGTGCGGGCCGATCGCAGGGCATTGGCGGTGTTGAACGCTCGACGCGGCACTCAGATCATCGTCGGGCGGTGGCACCGCAATCCGGCCTCTGACCGCATCGAGTTGTGCTGGCACGCCGATGGGGCACGCCGTGCTCCTACAGCCGCCATGGAGCCTCCCAGTCCGTACAGAGTCGCGAGCGCGAAGGGCGGGCGGGGATCTCGGCGCCGACGCGGGGCGAGGCATATCGCCGCGCTCTATGGAGCGTGCGTATGAGCAGCCCGGTTGAACACCGGGAGTTGCGCCCCTGCGCCGACTGCCCGCCGATTCCCGAGGGACTGCAACACCGACTGCGCGACCGGCTGCACCTGGCCGAGCTCCATCGCAACGCGACCGATTGGCGTGGCCGGCTGGTGCTCGCACTGGCGCTGCTCGGGCCGGGCGTACTGGTCATGCTCGGGGACAATGATGCCGGCGGCGTGATCACGTATGTGCAGACCGGTGCCGCCTATGGGCTCGGGTTGTTCCTGCCTTTAATGATCCTGCTCGGACTCGTCGCGTATGTCGTCCAGGAGATGACGGTGCGACTCGGCGCGGTCACACGGCGTGGCCATGCGGAGCTCATCTGGAAGCGCTACGGACCGTTCTGGGGCTGGTTCTCTCTGGTTGATCTGATCGTGGCCAACGTGCTGACCTTGATGACGGAGTTCATCGGGATCCGCCTCGGTGGACAGGCCCTGGGCCTCTCGCCGTGGCTGACGGTGCCGGTCGCGCTGGTATTCGTCACCGTGGTGCTGGTGTTCCTGCGCTACTGGACCTGGGAGCGCATTTCACTCTTCGTGGCAGCATTCAACCTGGTGTTCGTGCCGCTGGCGCTGCTCGCTCACCCCCACTGGCATGCCGTTGCGCTCGCCTTCGCAGGACACGGGTGGATGGTCCCCGGTGGGTTTCTATCGCTCACGTTCCTCGTGCTGATATCGGCGAACATCGGCACGACGATCGCGCCGTGGCAGCTGTTCTTCCAGCAATCGTGTGTGGTGGATAAGGGATTGCTGACTCAGGATATTCGCGCCGGGCGGCGTGACTTGATGCTCGGCGTCATCGGCATGGTACTCGTGGCCATGGCCCTGATCGTGCTCGCCGCACAGACTTTCGGCGGCAGCCTGAATGCCCAGCAGCTTGATGCGGTGGCCATTCTGACGGCAATCCACGCGAAGCTCGGCGAGACCATGATGGCGCTCTTCGCACTCGGTCTGATGGAAGCCGGCCTCATCGCCTCGATCGTGATCACCGCGAGCAGTGCCTGGGCCGTCGGTGAGGCTTTTAATGTCGACCGCTCGCTCAATGCGGCGCCGCGACAGGCACTCGTCTTCTACCTGCCCGCGGTCGTCGGCACGGCGGTCGCCGCAGTGCTCGTCATGATCCCGGGGCTCAATCTCGGGTTCCTGAACCTCAGCGTGCAGGTGATTGCCACCGTGTTCATGCCAGCGGCCATGCTGTTTCTCCTGCTGCTGCTCAATGACCGCGAGCTGATGGGCGAGCACGTCAACTCGCCCCGCCGCAACGCGGTCTCGATTGCCATCATGGTCGGGCTGATCCTCTGTAACGGTCTGTACGGGATCGTCACGCTCTTTCCGCACGCCTTTGGAGGATGAGACATGAAGGAACTGAGTGACTTTCAAGCCCATGAGATCCGCACGCTCCTCGAGCAGGAGCGCTGGGACGTGCCTCTGGCGGAGGTGAAACGGACCCGTCTGACTCCAAGCCAGCAGGCCGTGTTTTGGGGATTGCGGATCTACGTGGTGGTGATGACCGTCGTTGTAGTCTGGGCCTTTCTGCACGGCGCGGAGGGATGAGCGTCTGGATGTGCCCGGCATGCGCGCCGCACGTAGCGGGTCGTGCCGCGGGGGGTATCTGATCGTCGCGGCAAGACTCGAACTCGTACGGATCGGCAACCTAGTGATGGCCGGCATTGATGGAAAGGGCAGATGGTCCCGGTAGCTACACCAGAGTTACGGCTGTGCGAGCATTTGCAGCTGCGGATATGGGCTGCAATTGAGGGATTCGCGCTTTCCGCGCTGCCGCGCGGACCTCTGCGACGGCGGCTGCTCGCCCGGGTCGATCGCGGGTCCGAGCGAATTCAGTGGAAACGGGGTCATGGGCATCGCCAAGGGGCGAGGTACTCCGTGGACGAGCATCATGACAGAGACGATCCCTGAGCGTGGGAGGCGGCCGTGTCGAGCACCGTTATCCTCGTGGGATCGGCGGGCGATGTGGGACTGCGCTCGTAGGGCATGCGCATAGTCATCATCGGACTGCAACACGGCTTTGACTCAGCGCTGCGCCCCTGATTCGCACGCAATCTCCGCGAAGGTCACACGGACTGGGTGACGATGAATTCGGAAGCACCGCTCCACACGAACGACCCGCAGTCATGTTCGATACGGTGGGGCAATACGTCTTCGCTGGTTTTGGCGGGCCCGGTTCCTATTGACCACCTGCGGAAAAAGTTTTTCCGATCAGGCACTTGGGCGCCGCGTCAACTGTGGCCAGTCCAATCTGGAATTCCGCTCGGCTGAGATGTGGAACCTCGTGGATTCCGGGCACCGCTGCAGTCCCAAGACACCAAGAGCGGCCAATTCCGGCTGGACTTGCGGCCATCCGGGCCTGGTATCCACCGGCTTCGTCATTTCAGCGGCCGGAAACCTCAAACCGGATCCTCCGGCGCGGCGCACCGGTGACACTGCGCTGCGACACTCGCCACGACCGCCCGGGCGCAGTCCCCATCCCGGCCCCGTACGCCTGTTGCCCGCTGATGCGCCGCACCTCGCCCGCACGGCGCACGAGGGTCTCCTGGCCGGCAAGACGGAGCGCCGCGCCCCGGCGCGGCCGCACACTCCACAGCTGTAAATATCCACAGTCAACACGCCGCGCAGCGCCTCGCGGCAGCCAACTCGAGCGACACGCGACCGCGCGCAGCGGCTGTCAGTTATGGCCGTGGGTCTCAGAGGCAAGATTTTTTTTTATTTTTTACGGTCGCACTCGCAGCGCAGCAGTAGACTGTCGCCGCCGCAGCACCCCTGCCGTGCGGCGGTCCCTGGCGATCGAGCGTCTCACCCCTCAACGGTCTCGAGTAGAAAAAAATTCAGACACAGCCCGGCACCCGGATGCCAAACGTGACCGTCAACGACAGGACGAGCGGGCCGGATGACAGCCTCATCCGCAAGACAGAACTCGTCATCAGCGGCGTGTTGCGAGGCGGCGTACTCCTGAGCGTTGCCGTAATACTGGGCGGAATCCTCTACTATTACGCGCTGCGCCTGCTCGGCCGTCTCCCCCACGAGACGTTCCCCGACACCCTGGTGGAAGTCGGCGCGGGTCTGAAGGCTCTCGAGCCGGTGGCTATCGTCACCGCAGGCCTCCTGGTCCTGCTCGCCACGCCGGTGCTCAGAGTCGCAGTCTCGATTGCCGCCTTTGCGATCGAGAAGGATCGCACCTACGTCATCATCACCGCGATCGTGCTGGCGATTCTGCTGTTCAGCATCTTCGGGATCGGCGCCTATCTGGGCCGGCCGGGACTGACGGACGTGCCGAACAACACCTTCGGCTCACTGGTCTTCATCGCGCTAAGCAGCGTGTTTGCCGGCTTCATTGGCGCCCTCGCCGGACTCGGCGGCGGCGTGTTCATCGTGCCGATCCTGACGCTCATCTTCCACGTGTCGTTCGCTACCGCGATCGGCGCGT
>JAPTUI010000037.1 GCA_028067895.1 Pseudomonadota bacterium
CTGCATGTCGACCTCATTGCGCTGCGCCGAGCGCGCTGGGTGGTGCTGGTGCTGGCCACCGCAGGGGTCGCCATCTCGACGGCCGTGATCGGCTGGGCGTTTTTCTACCTCACGCGCGCTCTGGGCCTGTCCATTACCTTGCGCGAGAGTCTGCTGTTCGGGGCGCTGATCTCCCCGACTGATCCGATCGCGGTGCTCGGCCTGCTGAGCAAGGCGCGAGTGCCGCCGTCGCTGCTCACCAAGATTACCGGCGAGGCCCTGTTCAACGACGGCACGGGCGTGGCGCTGTTCGTCGCGCTGCTCGGTGTTACCGGTGCGCAGATGCCATCCACGGCGCACATCGCGATGCTATTTGCCCGTGAAGTGCTTGGCGGACTGGCTTTCGGTGTCCTGGTGGGCCTTGCCGCCGTCACATTGCTGCGCAGTGTCGAGAGCCCTTCGGTCGAGATCCTGATTACCCTGGCACTGGCCACCGCCGGTTACGGCGCCGCAGCGGGGCTGGGAATATCTGCACCGATCGCGACCGTCGTCATGGGCTTGGTGGTCGGAGCGGACAGTCGCCGCTTCGCGACCCCGGCACCGGTGCGTGAGCGCCTGTACCAGTTCTGGCAGCTCACCGACGATCTGCTCAATCTACTGCTCTTCGGGCTCGTCGGACTACAGCTCACGGCGCTCGCCGGCGCAGCCCGCCAATATTTGCTTCCGGCGGCCCTGGCGCTGCCCCTGGTGCTGGCGGCTCGCTACGTGAGCGTCGCACTGCCCACCGCATTCCTGCGGCGCTTCGAGCGCTTCGAGCCTCACTTCGTGAAATTAATGACCTGGGCGGGGCTGCGCGGGGCGTTGTCCGTCGCCCTCGCGCTGTCGTTGCCGCGCGGCCCCGCCCGCGAACTGATCGTCACCGCGACCTATGTCGTGGCGATTTTCAGCATCCTGGTGCAGGCCACCACCGTCGAGCCTCTGGCGCGGCGCTGGATGAGCGTCGCTGACGAAACCTAGGCCAGCGGGTGCTCCATACTCGTGAGGCACGCACCGTCCCATTCTGGTACAGGGCTGTACACCTGCCCGAGGACGCACGCCGGGCAGATGGCCAGATTGGCGCTCGCCATGGAGCCGACCAAAACTCTGGCTGTGCTCGATCCGGACCGTGCCGTTGCGCAGTGCCCGACGCAGGTTGAGGGGACGCGCGACCTCGCAGAAGGCACGATCACGATCAACGCCGGCGAGTTCACTCTGCCAACTGCGCGCCGGCGATAGCGCCAATCCCGGTGGCAGCGCCGTCGACCAGTGTTCGTAAGGCGTTCGCAACATGCCAGGGCGGCCGACTCGACGCCGCTCAGGGGCAGCGCAACCAGCGCTCTGAGCAGGCTGCGTACGAGTCGTTCCCCATCAGTCGCGCACGGATCCGATCGGCTCGACTGCGCGATTGCCTTGCGCGCCGGCATCGGCCTCCGGAATGAGTGCCAGCCGGCCGAGGTCGCGCACGAGATCTTGATACGGCTCCGCCGAGTCCTCGTTGGTGATTCGAGGTCAGCGCCGGCCATGCGCCAAAGAGCGGCGACTCACCGGCGCTCCGTCAAGAGCAGCTGATCGAACGCACGTGCGCATCTTCAGTCCCCTCGCCGTCCGCGGCTCGTTGTCGTGCTTGGCAGGCAGCGGCGCAAACACCTGGCGGAACAAGAGCGCCCCGGGATTGTCCGTGCCATTGCGGGTCGCCCTCGATTTGGACAGCTCGTTCAATTTACGCGCCAGGATTGTCACGGTCATGGACCAACCGGCCCGCAGCGTATGTTGCGCGAATACAGCTTTGGTCGCCAAGCATCATGAGAACGTATAGTGTCTCCTCAAGGCTGTCGGCAAAGCGCAGACGCTCACGCAGCAGGACATTCGCGGCAAGATCCAAAACCGCAAAGTCCGCATCGTACCCGGGAGCAAGTCGCCCAATTCGGTCCTCCATATACAGAGCGCGCGCCGAACCGAGTGTGGCGAGGTAGAACGCCGCGTGTGCCGCCAGGGTTTCCCCGCGCAGCGCGGCCACCTTGTAAGCCTCGTTCAAGGTCACCAAGGGAGAAAAACTGGTGCCTGCGCCGATATCGGAGCCGAGCGCCGTGCGCACCGGATTGCCCGCACTCAAAGCACGACGCAGATCAAATAGTCCCGAACCGAGGAAGAGATTCGACGTGGGACAGTGCACCACGGCGGCACCGCCTTGCCGTAGTCTGTCCCATTGACGCGGCGAGAGATGAATGGCGTGGCCGAACAGGCTGCGCGGTCCGAGCAGCCCCGCCCGGTCGTAGACATCAAGATAATCCTCGCTGTGCGGAAACAGCGCGCGCACCCATTCCACCTCGGCGCGCGTTTCGGCAAGATGTGTCTGCATATAGACACCATTGCTCTCTGCAAACAGAGCCCCGGCCGCCTCGAGCTGTGCGGGCGTACTGGTAGGGGCAAACCGTGGCGTAACGGCATAAAACAGCCGATCATATCCGTGCCAGCGCGCAATCAGACGCTTCGATTCGTCATAGCCGCGCTGCGCGGTATCGCACAGCGTCGCCGGCGCGTTCCGATCCATGAGCACCTTGCCGGCGCCCGCACGTAGGCCGAGACGCGCCGCCTCCTCGAAATAAGCATCGACCGAAGCGGGATGGACGGTACAATACGAAACGGTCGTCGTTACTCCAGCCGCCAACTCCTGCGCAAAGAACAGACGGGCGATTTCCCGTGAGAATTCCACATTTTCGTAGCGCTGCTCGATCGGAAACACGTAGGTCTCGAGCCACTCGAGAAGCTGCTTGCCACATCCGCCGATTACCGGCGTCTGCGCATAGTGCACATGAGCATCGATGAATCCGGGCGTCAGCACGGCGTCGCGGTACTCGTGAAGCTCGGCCTCGACCGGCACAAGAGCCGCAGCAAAGGGTCCGGCATAGGTGATTCGGCCGTCTGCGGCCAGCACGAGCCCGTCACTCTCGTAGCGCACGCAGGCAGCCGGATCCGCCTCAAAAGGATTTCCGCCGTAGCTGAGCAGTGGCGCGCGAATTGCGAGCCGGGTGGCTCGGGGGGCTGGCATGCGATAGTCCTTAGGTACCGCCGGCATCGGCCGCCACAACCGACTGCGGAGCGGCCGCCGTGATCGCAAGGTAGATTGACGCGGCGACCGCGGCGCCGACAAAGAACGAGATATCGCCAAATCTGGGGAAATCGACCGCGAACCAACCTACGAAAACCGGCGGTTGGTTCCAAAACGGTATACTGCATAGCAAGCCGGCCAGCCAGGCGAGAAACCCTGCCGTCGTGACATTGACGACGGCAAGACGCGAGACCCGTGGGCGCGCGTGGCCAATGGCCATGACCGGGAAGCGGGGAAAGATCAGATAGCCGAGGAAGAAGAGCAGCAATTCATAATTCCGGTAGAAATTCCGATACGTCATCACTGCGATGAGGAACCCGATGCCGCCGGTCAGAAGCGCCGCTTGCCATTGCTTCAGGCGCACTCCCGACGCCAGTGCCGAGAGACCAGCCGAGTAGATGTTGAGCACATTGGGACTGATCGTGCCGACCACGATGGCGATAATCAGTGGCGCGCGCAACCACGCTGGCAGCCAGGGCGCGAACAAGTCCGCCGGTGTCTTCAATGCTATGGTTCCGCCAAGGATGGCGCCGAGTATCTCGAGCCAGGTCGAAGAGACAAAACAACCCAAGCAGGCGTTCCAGAACACTCCCCTCTTCAGGGCGGTACGATCCGCCTGATAGCGCAAGTAACGCGAATAGTCCCCTGAGAACAGAATCCAACCACCCAGCCACGACAGCATGACCGAAACGGTGAGCAGAAAAGCGCCCGATCGGCCGCCGACCATGGCCAGTTTGCCGGGATTGGCGATGGGAAGCTGTGTTATGTGCGATAGGGTCAGCACCGTTAGCACAGAAAACACGGCGCTGAGAAACCAAAAGAACACTTTTTCCGCCTTGATGATGAAATCGTGCCCGATAATGGCGATCAGCACCTGCACGGCGGTAAGGCCTGCAATGCCCTCCACCAGGCCTGCCCCGACAACGTGCTGAATGAAGTAGGCGCCGATTACGGTATTGATCGCGAACCAGGAAAATCCATTCAGAAAGGTCAGCATCGATAGAACGCGATTTCCGAACCGTCCGAACCAACGTTCGCAAATAATCATCATGGGCATGCCGTAGTCGACACCGAAGGTCGAAAACAGCCCGAGCAGAAGGCAGCCGATGATATTGGCGCTGAGAATGGCGAGCACGGCATCCCAGACCGAAAGGCCGAACACTCCGGTAGCGATCGCCCCGGTTGTGATCGTAGCGAACTCCACGTTGACGGCCATCCAGAGCCCAAAGAGATGGGATGGCTTGCCGTAGGACTCCTCAGGTGTGACTTGGGCGAGACCTTTGCTCTCTATCATGACGCCTGACCTACCGTCGGGTGTGGGGTGTGGGCGCCCGCGCCACGATGCACCTGGCATTGTGATCCGCTCATTTGGCGCGATGGTCCGAATGCTCGACCGTTATCCGGCGGGAAGCGGCAGCGACCGAAGACCGCCTTCGCGTACGATGAATGCCGCGATGTCGGCCACGCCCTTGCCAGCGCGGATGTTGGCGAAGATGAACGGCTTGTCACCACGCATGCGCCTGGCATCGGCATCCATCACCTCAAGGCTCGCCCCGACCAGCGGTGCCAGGTCGATTTTGTTGATGATCAGCAGATCGCTGCGCGTGATCCCAGGTCCGCCTTTGCGGGGAATCTTATCGCCTGCCGCGACGTCGATGACATACAGCGTAAGGTCGGCCAGCTCCGGACTGAAGGTCGCGGCGAGATTGTCGCCCCCGCTTTCAATGAGAATAAGG
>JAPTUI010000476.1 GCA_028067895.1 Pseudomonadota bacterium
GGACAGTTCCACTTTCCTGTCCAAGAACTGCCTCGCGGCGCCCAGCGATGCGATCGCCGGCTCTTTGTGCGCATAATGTATATTATGTAATATGCTGGATACGTGCAGCAATGGCTGATCAATCGTAAGCACTCCGGTATCCCCGTTGTGCGGACTGATCATTGATGTCACTCGGTGAATCATTGTGTCACCAGGGCACCGATGTGAATCAAGAGCTTGCGACACCAGTGACACAATCTCCCGCCGCTTCCCCTCTGCCGCCTCGACGGACTGCTCATTGATGTCACCGATCGGGATCGGGTCGCCGTTTTGCCCGAAAATGACAGCAATGGTTGACGCAGTTGGCCAAAAGGACACCAATGAGCGACGACAGCCTTCTGGGAACCACGGCCACGTTGGTGACGGACGGCAGTGCCGCTGACGTGTCGTCGACCTTTTCGTGGATCCAAGGGTAGTAGACCGGGCATGTGTCGGGCTTATCTCCACCCGAGAAGTCTGCGAAGACCGACATCATCGGACCGCTGATCGCTTGTAGTAGTTGGCGGTCAGATGCGAATCTTATCGTGCGCGAGCCGCTTTCGCAGACCGACGGACGCGCTTGCTGGCGCGAGGGCGGCTTCCCTTGCGGGATGGGGCGGCTTGAAGCTGACGAAGCCGGGCCTCGAGGTGCTCGCGCACCGCGTCGGCTGCTTTGTACTGCCCGCGCGACTCCCCGAGTTGCCGCCTTACATTCTCGCATTCAGCTTGCAGGTGATCCACATGACTTCGCAGCGTCTTCAACTGAAGCTCGTGCTCTTTAGCCGCCTCCCTCACCGCCTGTCGGGCGCGATCTACTTCGCTCATCCAGCGGGTCTCCGAGGCGGGATTCGAGACGAGCCCGTTCGCGTTGATGTGCCTCCTGTGCGGCCTCCAATCTCTTGCGCCAGTCGGCGCTCGTGCGCTCGAGGTCCTCCGCCTGTGCTCGGAGCCGCGCGATCTCAGCCTCGCGCTGCTGGAGGACCGCTTCGAGTCGCTCGGCCCGCTGGTTCGCGGCCGTGAGCTGCCCGCGCGCAAGCGCGAGACTCTCTTCGAGCGCGGTCGACCGAGCGGCCGTGATTCGCTCCCGTTCGATGACCTCATGCTCTCGCTGCTGTAGGGCTTCGTCGCGTTGGGTGATAGCGCGATCGCGCTCGGCGAGGGTGTCCTGCAAGGCAACGTGCGCGCTCTCGAGCGCTTCGTTCCAGAGGGCCTGCAGGGCATGCGCAACGCGCTCAGGAAGGTGCGGGAATTCCCGCCCGGGAAGGTCGCGCAGCCGGGAGCCGAGCTTCGCCCACCAGGCATCGAGGTGGTCGTTGATGGTATTTGGGGAGCCGCGCCCGAGGCGCATGCGCACACGATCGATCGTCGGCCGGTGGCCGTCGAGCAAGAGCTCATCCGCCGCTCGAAACACATCATCTTGAGAGATCCGCGGTGCGCGCGTTACTGGTGCGAGGACGCTCTCTGGGGTGGCTTCGGATTCGCCGACCTCACGCTCGATGGTGCTCATTTTTCGCCCTGCCCTCTGTCATACTCACTCACGATAAAGTATAATTATCGTGAGACGAAGTAGAAATATGGGATATTTCGAACATATTCTATGGTAAAAAGACCTTCGAAGCGACCGCGTACTCGCGCCCGACCCGACCCGAATGCGCTCGTGCCCCACGAGACCGTGCGCACGCTCGACCCGCAAGTGCTGCACACGCAGGCGGAAGCGTCCGTCCGGGCGCTTTTGAAGGAAGGCGAATCGGCGAACACTGTCCGCAGCTATGCGAGCGCCTTGCGGTACTGGGCGGCGTGGTTTCGGCTGCGCTACCGGAGCGCCCTCACCCTCCCCGTCCCGGTGCCTGCGGTGCTGCAGTTTCTGGTGGACCACGTGCTGCACACCGGCGGCGCCGGGGCATCCGATCCTGGGGACGGCGGGCTCGTGCACGACCTGCCGCCGGCGATCGATCAAGCGCTGGTCAACGGGGGCTTCAAGACCGCCCTCGGCGCCCCGGCGCTGAATACTGTGCTCCACCGGCTCTCGGTGCTCTCCAAGGCCCACCAGCTGCGCGACGTGCCGAATCCCACCCGAGATCCTGCCGTCCAGGAGCTCATCAAGCGCATTCGCCGGGCGTATGCGGGTCGCGGCGTCCGGCCCGCCCACAAGACCGCCCTCACCAAAACGCCGCTCGAAGCGCTGCTCGCGACCTGCACGGACGGCTTGATCGGCGTCCGCGACCGGGCCCTCCTCCTTTTTGCCTGGGCCTCCGGCGGCCGCCGCCGTTCCGAGGTCGCCGGCGCGGTGATGGAGAATCTCACCCGGGTCGATGAGAACACCTACGTCTATCGCCTGACGCATTCGAAGACTGATCAGGCGGGCACGGAGCACCGCGCGGATGCCGACAAGCCCCTCGTGGGACTGGCGGCGCAGGCCCTGACCGCATGGATCGAGGCCTCGGGCGTCACGACCGGGCCGATGTTCCGGCGGATTCGCAAATCCAAGGCCGTTGAGCCGCTCACGGGCCAAGCGGTCTGGCACATCGTCAAACGTCGGGCGGCGCTCGCCGGTCTCGAGGGGGACTTCGGGGCACATTCGCTCCGGTCGGGATTCGTCACCGAGGCCGGGCGGCAGAATGTGCCGCTCGCGGAGGCCATGGGGCTCACCGGCCATCGGAGCCTCGCCACCTTCATGCGGTACTTTCAATCCGGCGCGGTGCAGTCGAGCCCTGCTGCGGATCTGCTCTCCTTCGTGCCCAAGGGATAGCGTGCGAGAAGAGCTGCGAGTTCGGCTTTGAGCGCCGGGTTTCGATTGAGACACCGCCAACGCGTCGGCAGCGAGACGTGGAGTCCGGTCCAGCTGGTTCTCCGATCGTCCCGAACGCACTGGCGGCAACGCTCCCAGGGTGGCATGAGCAGGCGTGGATCGGTTCTTCGAAACAGCTGCCGGCCGGCATCTTCAAGTGCAACCGGCCAGGTCCGAAGGCGCTGCTCGAGCCACCACAGCTCATCGCTCCAGAGACCCGCACGGTTGAGGGCTCGCTCGATGGCTCGGTACCGGCCACAACGCCATTGGCCGTGGGTCAATCGCGTCCACAGATGCCGCGCTACAGTGACGGCAAACAGGCGGATGCGGTACGGCACGTCGGGCGTGCGCACATCGCAGAGGAGTCCGCCCGAAGTGTCGTCCATCAGGTCACGATCTGAAATCGTGTCATCGAGTACGCGCAGTAACGAGAAATGGCGAAACCGGATCATCGCGTAGAGCGCCACATCCTGCTTGGCCGTGACCTCATCGACGCGCTGGTCCTCGAAGCGAGCGGGATCCTGCGCCGGTCGCGAGAGCTCGAGGAGCCACGGCCATGCGCGCTGGAACTCCGCACGAGGCTCGACGCCGAGGCGCTGACAGACCCTCCGCCACGGCCGACTTTGCCACGAGGGTCGGAGGTCCCGCCAGGTCCTTGTGTCTTGATAGAACTCGGTCCACGATTCCTCGTGCCAGCGGACGGAGGGGGATTGGGGCTGTGGCCGTTCACTCAAGAGTCGTCGATGACGGCGACACACGAGTGCCCAGCCGTGCGCCCACGCGAAACGTCGATAGGTCCCCTCCTCTGCCCAGCACTCGGGACAAAACGTGCGTCGTCGCGCGGGCGGCAAAGCGTCGAATGCGTCCATGCGATGCGCCGCCAGGAATTCTGCGGTGAGACCCGCGTGCGAGGCGAGCAGGCCCGCAAGGTCTGGAGGCGGTGCAACGTCCAAGTCGTATGGCACCTGACAATATGCCAAGAAATTTGGATAACCGAGCCACACGCAAAACTCTCGCAGCGTCATGTCATAGGCGGCCGCGAAGCGCTCGAGCCAAGAGGAAAGCGTTTCGTCCGCGTGCAGGCGAGGTGCCAGGTTAAGACGCGCCCGCGGCCGCGGCGGATCCCGTGCTAGTACGGAAGGGCGCATGGCCCGCCCTCCGTCGAGAGGCTTGCGCGATTGCGAAAACGCCGCACTGCAGGTGGCGAGCGCGCCGGCGCAGCCCGCCGCTCGTCCCTGAGCCAAGCTCTCGCGAGCGCGACGCTCTCAGGTTCCTCATCGCGCTTCTCGTAGTACGAGAGCAGCGGCGGGTCTCGCCACCAGCTCAAATACTCCGGAACGATGCGCTCGGTCCTCTCGCGGATCGCGACCAGGGCCGCGGCCTGGAGGCAGCGGACGATCGAGTCGGTAATCCCGTCAGTCTCATCGAGGAGCGAGCGCATGAGGAGTGGATCGGAGAGGCGGGAGGCCAGACGCAACGGACAGGCGCGTTCGTAGCCCTGCAGGAGCGCCGCAAAGGCCTCTCCCATCGTCCAGCGGGGCAGGCGCACGATCGGATAGCGACTCGCCATCTGCCGGTCGGTGAGCACTGCGGGCTCGAATTCGTCGGTGCCGGCCAAGATGATGGGCCGCTGCGTCTCGTTGGAGAGGCACCGGACCCAGTCTCGCATTTGCACCCGATGATGCCACCTCATGTGCTCGATATTGTGGATCTCGTCTAGCACGATGAGCTCGGTGCCCGCCGCGGCGAGGGCTCTGCGCAGAAGGGATTCCGGCAAGGGGCGCGAGGGGTGATCGATGAAGGGGATGTTTGCCTCATCGATCAGCGTCCGCCGCAACGTCCGGACTGACGGTGCGGCCGGTACCTGGACGTAAAGAACGGGTCGGATATGACGCTTTGTCGCCGGGTCATCGCGCTCGGGATGGCGCCGCTCGATTCGTCGCAGCAAATGCGTCTTGCCCATTCCGGAATCGGCACACAGGAAAAGCCCCGGCATTCGAATGCGCCGCGGCAGACGTATCAGCTGTTCGATTTGTTGCTCGACCTGCT
>JAPTUI010000663.1 GCA_028067895.1 Pseudomonadota bacterium
GATGTCCCCGTTGTCCCAGAACGTGCCTTCCCACCCGGCGATGCGTCCCTCGTCATGACAGCGGGGACAGAACCAGAGCACATCGTTGTTATCGATGTCGAAGAAGAGGGTGAGCAGCGTGCCGCAGGGCTTGCGACCCGGCCGGCGCCGGCAGCGCAGCGTCGTCGGATCATCGTACTGCGTCGCCTGGGAGACGATTTCCGTCCAGTAGGCGAAGAGGCGCTGCGCCCGCGGCGGCAAGGGTGCCACCTTGCCATCCGGCAGCAGAAAGTGGCGCAGATCGATGATCCAGGACTTGATCATGCCGCCCTCAGTGCACGACCCGGTCGCCGGACTCCGGGGCACCGCAGCAGCGCTTGTACTTCTTGCCGCTGCCGCAGGGACAAGGGTCATTGCGCCCGACCTTGGGCGCGGCGCGCTCGTAGGGTTCGGGCGGCGCGCGCCGGGAGGCCGCCTGCGCATACGCGAGTCGGTCCTCCTTGAAATATCGGTACGCCCGCGCCGCGCCGGCGAGCATGTCCGTCCACATCGCGTTCGCCTGCTCCTCCGTGAGTGGCTCCTTCGGCCAGGCCGGATCGACCTCCCCGGCCACGATCGGAATGTAGCGCACCAACTCCTCGCGTTCATCCTGGAGGATGCGGCTCCACCCCTCCCGGGCGAGACCGATGCCGTGCATGTAGCCGCGCGCCCAGGCGCGGCCTGGAACACCGTTCTCGCCGGATTCGTCACGGTGACCAACGTGGAAGGTCTCGTGCTCGAAGTCGTGCGCGATGGCATTCCAGTAGCGCATCAAGAGCGCCATCATCTCCTGCACACCCGCGAGATCGCCGAGCAGGCCACCCTCGCCCAGGCCTCCCCCCAGGATCACCGGCAGGTACTCATGCGGCATGACCAAGGCGGGACTTGCGATGAGCGCGCAGAAGAGGCCATCGATCCCCTCGAGCGAGAGCGCGCCCGGGTTGCGATTCGCGGCGAGAAGCGCCGTCAGCCGCTCGATCTCGGCCTCGGAGAGACCTTCCCTCGAAGGACCGGTCATCGCTTCGGCGCCGCCTTGCGACGGTGCTTGTCGAGGAGATCGTCGACCGCCTCGTCGAGTAGCTCGTCGCGAGCGCGACCGGTTTTCTCCGGCAGGTCGGCGAAGGCCTTCTCCTGGCGCTCGCCGAGCCGCAATGCGGGCTCGAGGCGGTAGCGCTTCATCCAGCGATGCAGATCGCGATCGCCGTTCTGGAGGTGCTTGTGGACCTCTCGCTTGCCCAGCCGATCGTAGTTCAGGTAATCGAGGCAGGCATTGGCGAGCTCGGTGTCGAGCGCCCGCAGCTCCCCGAGGTCGAACGGATAGTCCTCGCCGTTGTAGACCCCGGCCAGGAACTTCACCAGGCGGCGCGCCTGCCCGGTGCCGGGATGCGCTTCGATCGCCGCCTCGATCTTCTCCAGGGCGGCCATGGCGCGGCTGACGATCTCGCCCTCATCCCGCGCCAGAGTGTCCATCCGCGGCCGCTCGCCGGCGGCGATCGCCGTGATGGCGCGGTCGAATTCATCGAGCTGGCTCGCCGGGATGTCGGCCTCGACATGGACCTTCTTCCCGGAAGGGGGCAGGCGGGTCACGTTGCTCATGGGGGGTCCTCGTCCGCGGGGGCAAAACCGGCGCCCATTATGAAACCGACTTATGAAACACGCAAGCCTTTGATTCGAGCGGGGCAGAGCGGTGTTTCAGAACTTACCCTTTGTGAGATGGCCTCTGCCGCTCACGTCTGTGTCTTCTTAGCGGGCTGCTCCTCATTTTCTCTTCCCGTCTCTTCTACGGATTCCGTTGGCCCAGCCACGGACAGACTTCTGGGCCGCCGAGCAACGTTGTGCAGAATAAATGGCGTGAGCTTCTCCGCTACTAACCGCGACAGCTTCTTGACGTGTTCTTCCGTCAGCATTTCCCCCGGCTTTGCCCCACAGTTCGCGAAGGCATATTCCGTCGCCTCCTTCATTACTCTGTCTCTCTCCGCTTCAAATCTCTTCTTGATTGCCGCCGGCATTACCTTTGCAAAGGCCTCCTGGATAGCGCCATCGGGAATCATCTTGTAATCATAGATCGCCTTGATCTCGGCTTCGCCAAAGCCGAGTCTGATCGACAGGTCGAGTCGGGTTCCAGTACGAGGGTCAACGGCATAGCACGCCCGAACCGGCCCGCCCGCGTACCGTCGGCCCAGGCATACGACAACGCGCTGAACTCCGAAGTATTCGGCGTAACCCAAGATCAACCCGGTATCTGGATTCGCTTCAACACTCACGCAGTTGAGCGGCACTTCCGGTGGCCTGTCGAAGACCAGGTCTGTCGCGTGGTAGTAGCCGAAGCAGGGCGTTGCCGAGGAATTCCTGAGGTAGTCGAGAGCGTCATGGCAGATATCGGTGGGTATGCCGGCATGATGCGCCATTGCCAGGACGCTTTTCACGATCGACCTTCCCGAGATCTCACCTCCGAAGTCCAGCCGATGATGTACCAAGCCTTTAGGGTACGAAGTAGACATCTGCGCATCAGCGAGTATCCGATCGACGTCGAGTTTCGGATATTTTCGCTTCACTCCAGCGAGTATCCGGGTGGCTTCTTCCATGGAACGCGCCACGATTTGAATCTTGATGCCTTCAGGTCCCGTCTCCTCCGAGAAGGACGGCTTGGCCAAGGTAAGCGGGCCGTCGGCGGTAATCACCAAGTCCTCGCCCGCGGTGGTCGTTATCGCGAGCCCCGGTGTGGACCCACGTTGGCGTTGTACCCCAAACATCAGGCTCAACGGATGCAACTGAGACGCGAGCTTCGCATCCCATGTGTGGCCGGCGCCGTTGTTGCACGTCCGACAGATGAATCCCCTGACTGCGACGCGCCCGCCGATCGCCTCTGGAATTACGTGCTCTCTGGAGTCATTGTGGGCACTGATAGATTCGTCGCAGAGGACGCATCTCTGGCCAGACGCTTCACCGGACATTGTCTATGCCTCGCTCGTGGATGACCGGTCTAGGACATATCGATTCTTCGTCTGACCGGATTCGGCCCGCTTGCCACGGCGAACGAGCTTCTTCCCCCGATAGAGATCAGCCCCCGCGATCCACTTGTCGGTGATCTCGGGGGCGTGGTCGGAGTCACGCCGGGGACGGTGAGCGCGCTTCCGTTCCCCGCGCATTGGCGGATGCCGCTCAGGTAACCGCATTCTCGAGCACGATGCGCACGTAGCGCGTGTAGGGAATCCCCCGGGCGCGGGCCTTGGCCTTCACCGCCTCGAGGAGGCTCCGCGGCAGTCGCATATTCAGTGCGGCCGCCTTGGGCTCGATCTCGAACCGCATCGGCTTGAACCCCGAAAGGTCGTACTCGGTAAGATCCGCTTTGGCAACGAACCGTTCCGCCGCGGCATCACTGCGGAGGGACGGCATCTTTTTGAGTCGACGAGTTTTCATATTGGATAACCTCCTTCTTGTGCATGTAGCGGGCGCTGATCGGTCGGATGAACGTCCTTCCGTGGATCGTACGCAACGCGAACGCCAGGAAGACGTAGCGGCCCGAGCGCGTCTTGCCTATGGCGCGCAGGCGCGGCTCCCTTGGGTGCGGATCGGCCATGACCGCCGGCGCCCCCGCGAAAACCTGCTCGACTTCTTCCCTGGACACGCCGTGTTTCCCGCACTTCGGCCAGTTCCCGCGATCCCAATCGAAGCCGGAGATCTTCATGGCTGTAGCCTATACATTTGTGTAGACATTCGCAATGCAGGAAAGTGCCCGCACGCCGACGACCCATGGGGTGCGCCGCCGACGTGCGGCTCGTCTCTCGCGGTACGGATCAGCGCCGCCGGCGCTTCAGCTCCCGCACGAAGCGATCCACGTCCCGCTTCAGGAGATCCCCGTCGGCGACCCGCGCGATCTTCGCGAAGGCCTCGGCCTGCGGCACGCGCTCGGGCTCGGCGAGCTCGATGACCAACCGCCCCTCGCTCACCTGAATCGTCACCGAGCGGCCAATGGTGAATCCGGCGCGTTTCATCCAGGCGCCCACCAGGTGCAGCATCGGGGCTGGAACCGGACGACCCTCCGGTCCGCGAATGTCTCGTCTGCTGGCGGTCACGGTATACCGACGCACCTCCTGTCCGGGAGCGGATATCGGGGTGAAATCGCGAGAATTGGGATCCTGTGCCGGCGCCGACGCCGGCGTAGACTGGGTGTGAGCCATGGTCTGCTACCTCTGATAGTGACTGTGGCCAGGCGCCGGACGGTGCGATCAACACCGTCTGGCGCCGCTTGAGTGGCCTGGGGCGGGATTGCCCGAGTCAAAAGCGGCACGCCGCAGCGCAGCCGTCAAGGCCGCCGCGGTCCTCCGCGGCGCTCCGCGAGCGCGCGTCCTCGCGCGCGAAGGCCTTGACGGCGAGAACGGCGTGGCACAATGGGACGAGAGGCAAGCCCGCCCTCTTACGTCTGAACACGAGTGACGTTCTGGTCTTTGCAGGAATTTCCGACCACGCGGCGAGGAACGACCGCATAGGAAGGCCGTGGCGCCGCGATCGAGGGGGTACCCGCTACCCTGCTATCCCCTGGTTCATCCGTCCGTGAACGCCCTCGGCCATCCCGGCGTACTATGCGAGATGAAGGTACGCGGAATAGGCCACTCCTCTCGAAAGTGCCTGCCAGAAGTTGAGTTCGTGTTGGCCGACTTCAAATTGGTGGAGGTCCTCCGACGGGTCGCTGCCTTTACGAGCCCAGAACACCAATCCAGTGAAATCGTCCCGGTATCGCCAATTTCCGTGTGCGACGGCATTTCGAAACGCTCGCACGGGATTGTTCGTCAGAAAGCGTGCGCATTTGCGCGTCACGGATGAATGCG
>JAPTUI010000655.1 GCA_028067895.1 Pseudomonadota bacterium
GCCAAGCCTTTGTCTGCACGTCGGTTTGCGCGGCACCACGGCGCAGGAGGGGAGTGCCGCGGCTTGCGGCAACCGCCTATGATTCAAGCAGTTCCCGGGTGCCGCCTACGCTGCGGCGCGCTCGGATGCTCCTGGGGTTCGCCATGAGCCGGGATCGCGAGGGGCGGTTCCGGCCTCGCGTCGGACCGCCGCGAGACCGGGGTAAGGCAACCCGCCCACGACTCATTGCCCGGGTGATTCGCGCCGCGTCGCGTTCAGGGAAGTCACTGGGGTACCGTGCGGCACGAGCCCGCCCCGGCACTCGGCTCGGGCGAGGGCACGCGGCCGCACAACTCACGGGCCGGGCGCTCGGACCTCGGTCGCGGCGGGCAATCGTCAAGTTCCGCATCGTCAGACACGCCGGCATCCACCCTTCGGCTCTCAGGGAGAATCTCGGCTACATCGAGCGGGAAGGTGTCCAGCCGGATGGTCGTCGCGCTCACCTCGAGGCGGAGGATCGCGAACGGATCGATGCCGAATCCTTCGCCCGCCGGATCGAGAATGACCGCCATCACTTCAAGATCATCGTATCGCCCGAGGATGCCACGCAGATCGGGGACCTCAAGGCCTATACGCGTGAGCTGATGGCGCAGGTGGAACGGGATCTCGGGACGCGGCTCGAGTGGGTGGCGACAGATCACTGGGACACCGACAATCCCCACATCCACATCCTGCTGCGCGGCAAGGACGAGGCCGGCGAGGATCTCGTTATCGCCGGCAACTACATCGCCCACGGTATGCGCCATCGCGCCGCAGAGCTCGCCACGCGCTGGCTCGGGCCGCGGACGGAACGGGAGATCCGGGAGAGTTTGACACGGGAGGTCGAACAGGAACGGTGGACGAGTCTGGATCAGGCTCTGCAGCGGAGCGCACAGGACAGTCGCTTGGACTTGGCGGTTCTTTCCGACGCTGTCCGGGACCGAGAGCATCGGGCGCTCCTGATCGGGCGCTTGCAGCGTCTCGGGGAACTTGGCCTCGCCGAGCGCCTCGCGCCGGACCGCTGGCAACTCTCACCCGATTTTGAGCGGCTGCTGCGGGCCATGGGTGAGCGGGGCGACATCATCCGCCGCATGCAGCGCGCGCTCGGGGACAAGCGCCGCGAACTCGGTGCCTTCGGCAATACGGAGGCTCCCGAGTCCATCACCGGCCGCCTGGCCGCGAAGGGCATCATCGAGCCCGTATACGACCGCGAATACCTCATCGTCGACGGTATCGACGGCCGGGCCTACCACATCGCGGCGCACTCTCGAGTCGACCTCCGCGAACTGCCGGTCGGAGCGATCGTCACCGTGACGAACGGGCCAAAGCCGCGTCCAGCCGATCGGACGATCGCGGAGCACGCGCGCGATGGTATCTACCGAACCTCCGAGCACCTCGCGGTAGCGCGAGACGATGTTCGGCCAGGGCACGATCCCGAGGCATTTGTCGAGGCGCATGTGCGGCGACTGGAAGCGTTGCGTCGTGCTTGCATCGTCGAGCGACTGGAGGAGGGCGTCTGGCGCGTGCCCAAGGACCTGGTCGAACGCGGGCGAGCGTATGACGCCCGGCGCTCCGGAGGCATCCAGGTTGAGGTCAAGTCCTACTTTCCGATCGAGCGGCAAGCACGGGCAGTCGGGGCGACCTGGTTGGATCGTCTTCTGGTGGATCAACGCGATGACCTGTCGGCGACGGGATTCGGCGCCGAGGTGCGCGCGGCGCTCGCCGAGCGGGAGGGTTTCCTTGTCCGAGAAGGCTTGGCCCAGCGTCGCAGGCAGCGGATTACTCTCGCACCAAACCTTCTCGCGACGCTGACAGCGCGCGAACTCGCGAGTGCCGCTGAAAAGATTCAGACCGAGACCGGGCTCGTCTATCACCCGGTCGTCGACGGTGAACCCGTCTCGGGTGTCCTCCGGCGATCCGTGGTTCTGGCAGGCGGGCGATCCGCAATGCTGGACGACGGTGTGGGGTTCAGCCTGGTTCCGTGGCGGCCTGTGATCGAAGGACGCGTTGGCCAGGTCTTAACGGCGGTCACGCGAGGCGACCACATCTCATGGACTCTCTCGCGCCAGCGCGGCATGTCGCGTTAGCGTTGTGCATTCTCGTCAGCCCACACGGCGGCAAGGCGCGAACTTCTGTGCCGAAGGACGACCTGCCGGAGAAGCTCGCACAGGATATGGCATAGGCCGCAAACGACACTATTGCGGACCTCCGAGCGCGGCTCGCAAGCAGAGTTGTCCATCGGTAAAGGCACTGGTCTTCCTGCGGAGGTGTCTCCGTGAAGCCGCTTTACGATTCGATGCTCGACACGAATCTGCTGGGGCGTACCTTCGCCGGCCCGACCTTTGCGGCGTGGCGAAAGGTGGCGAAAATCCTCGATGCCGCGCCCCTCAATCAGGACGCGCACGCGCTCCATCGGGAACTCACGGGACGCGATAGCGCGCCGCGTGAGGCCTTCCGCGAGGCGTATCTCATCAAGCCCCAGCCGAGCAGGCGGGACGCAGTCTCGCGCTCGCTCGGCGCCTCCTCGACGACTCGGAGGCGAAGTTGTGAGTTGTTCCGCGCCCGCCCATCGCGCGGTCACCCCCTCAGCCCCGGCGACCGTCAGCAGTTCGAGCGGGTACTCATCGACTGCAGCCCGCGGGGTGGTTCCGCACCGCCGCGGCGGCGCGATGTCTATCGAAGATTTACCGGTGACCTTCGCCGTGATCGCGAGCGCTTGGCGGGAAGCGGATCGCCTCAAGGCCGAACACGACGAGAACTGCTCCCCCGGGTGACGGTCTACGTCGTCGACGCCGACGGGGTGTCGATCTACAGGGCGCTGACAACTCGGTGACTGCCGTTGCGCATGCGCAACGCACCGTCTGCTCGGGCTTTTGCCTCGCGGTGCAACGCGCTACACTGCCGGCCAATAACAACGACGAACTCTGCGGGGAACCAATGACTGTCTGCGTAGGAGCCATCTGCGAGGGTGGCAAGGCGGTGGTCGTCTCCGCCGATCGCATGATGACCTACGGGCCGCCGATGAACCTCCAGGCGGAAGGAGCGGTCCGGAAGATTTTTCAACTTACGCCGCAGTGCGTGATGCTGTTCTCGGGGTCCGTACCGGACGGCGAAGAGGTTTTCAGCCGCACCAAGGCCGGCGTGATTGCCACCCTGCACCCAGATGTCAAGACGATCGCCACGACCGCCGGCGGGGTGTACATAGCGCACAAGAAGCGGCGCGCCGAGGAGGCGATCCTGAGGCCGTTCCTTGGCATAGACTTTGCAGGGTTCCAGGCGCTCGCCGCTCAATCGGCGTCGTCTCAGGTGATGGCCCAGGTGCTCGGGTTGCTCAGTCAGCACAACCTCGGACTTGACATAATGATCGCCGGCGTGGACGCCGACGGTGCGCATCTGCACGTCGTTTCACATCCCGGGACCGTCATGTCGATGGATACTGTCGGCACGGTCAGTATCGGGTCAGGTGGGATGCACGCGTCCATCCGTATGTCGCTCGCGCGGCACAAGAGCACCAGCAGTCTCGCGCAGGCGTTGCATAACGTCTACGAGGCGAAGCTCGCCTCCGAGGTCGCCCCCGGTGTGGGGAAGGTGACGGACGTCGCCGTGATTAACGGCGGGGGCATCAAGTTCGTCGAGGACGGTATAATCCAGGTGTTACAGGAAATTCACAAGGACCGACCATCATTGGACACGGCCGAGGTCGAGAAGCTCGCAGAGAAGTGCAAGGGGTATCAACATGCCTCGTGACCCGATTGACCTGTGGAACCCCGGTCCGTGGTTGGGAGACGCGTCGTCCGCGCAGGTAACGCTATGGCAGGCCGAGAACCACTGGGCCGCGCTGTGCCCGCCGCCCGTAGCGTTCCCGGTCGGCTGCGTTGCGCCGGCCGAGCATGATGAGCAGCCGAACCGGCCAGACCCACTCTGAACCGAAGCCCCGCGCGAAGCGCGGAGATGGAGCCGCCGCGATGGCCTCCCCGTTACAAAAAGAGTTCGAATATTACCTAGCCCATCAGGCTGAGATGGTCTCCCGGTACAATGGAAAGTTCGTCGTGCTTAAGGACGGCGACGTCGTTGGCGTCTACGACTCCGAGTTGGCCGCGGTCACCGAGACTCAGAAGACACACCGCCTCGGTACCTTCCTAGTACAGAAGGTGGAGCCGGGCGAAGGGGCTTATACACAGACTTTCCATTCTCGTGTAGCATTCCTGGCCGAGAATGCAGAAGTCCAGCAGCTTCACCGTTAGAGCTAACGGGGGGACGCTCCGCGTCCTTCAAACTGCTTGCCGCGTCGCTGAAGCGTTTGACCCGAATACCGCTCCGCAGTCATATCCGCAATTTCACGAGTTCCAGGCAATCTGGGATACGGGGGCTACGAACTCCGTTATCACCCAGCGGGTGGTGGATACGCTACACCTCCAGCCCATCGGCATGACGCGAGTTCAGAGCTTCGATTCGGCCAAGATGTCGGAGACCCACCTCGTTAATGTCGGCCTGCTCAACCAGGTTGCGATTCCGAACATCAAAGCCACCAAAGGGAGTATCACCGACGGGATTGACGTATTGATCGGGATGGACATCATCACGATCGGTGACTTTGCGATCACCAATCGGGGCGGCGTTACCGTGTTCTCGTTCTGCGCGCCGTCGCAACGGTGCCTCGACTTCGTGCAGGAGCACAACGACGCGCTAAAGCAGAATCGCCCGGGATTCCGCGGTTTCACCCCGCCGCCGCCGTTCCACGTCGGCAGGAAGCGTAAAAATCGAGGCTAGGCCTCAGGCGTGTACAATGTTGCTTATGAAAAGATCTGA
>JAPTUI010000359.1 GCA_028067895.1 Pseudomonadota bacterium
CAGGCGCCGGGTGCGCTCGATGCGCGCCTCGACGAAGGAACGGACCTCGGCCAGGTGCTCGGGGACGGCGGTGGCGATGACCGCCTGGGTGGCCCGCCTGGCCAGGTCGCCCGCCAACCACGGGAACTCCCTGGCCCTGGCGGTGGCCTGTACCTCAGCCTCGTCATGGGCGACGGGGCTGTAGTCGAGGTAGGGGGCTTCGGGGATCGTGGTGGCCGTGCCGTCGGCGTACAGTGCGACGAAGACGAAGCGGCGGGAGACGATCTGCTGGATACCGTGGGCGTCGACGCGACCGTCGGCGATGGCGTGCTCCATGTAGACGAGCACCCACGGATCGACCTGCTCGCCGGTGGGGTTTACACTGTCGAGCAGGGCGCCGTCACGGTGAGCGTCCCGGCCGACTCCGGAGTGATCCTCGAACAATGAACCCGAACGTGAGTGTGCGCAAGCGCAATGCAGGGGGGCGTCGTGCGCTGATCGCGCTGACGGCGGCGATGGCCATGGCGGCAGGCGGATCGGCCGTCGCAGGCAATTGGCACCGCTCGCTCACCTGGCAGGGCCGCGAGGCCCGGGTCGATCGGCTTCCCGGCGGGGTCTTTGTGCTGCATGCCGCACCGGGCACCCGCAGGATTCTCCCGCAGCGGTTCCGCACGCACACGGCGAGCCCGCTATTCGATGCGCTGTTCGCCATGGCGCAGGCGGATCTGCGCAAGGACTCGGTGCGCGCCATCGAGGATCCGGCCTTCAATCACGGCAAACCCATTCCCTGCCGCTGCTTCATCGCCGGGAAGGATTGGCCATTCGCGTGGACGCGCGACCTGTCTTATTCGACGGATCTGGCCTTGTGGCGATTCGATCCGCGACGCGCCAGGACCTCACTGTTGTTCAAGCTCTCGGCGGTGCGCACCCCTGGCGTGCGGCCCGGCCTGTATGTGATGCAGGACACCGGGTCGGGCGGCAGCTGGCCGATCAGCACCGATCGGATCGTCTGGTTCCTCGGTGCTCAGCACCTGCTCGGGAACCGGCGGTTTGCTGCGACGGTCTACCGGGCAGTGCGCGACACCCTCGCTCAGGACCGCCGCTACACGTTCGATCGTCGCGTCGGGCTGTATCGCGGTGAGACCTCGTTTCTCGACTGGCGTCAGCAGACCTACCCGGAATGGACCGCGCACAACGTCGTATTCATCGCGCAGTCATTTTCGCTGTCCACCAACGTGCTGCATTACGATGCATTGCGCCTCGCAGCGTCCATGGCGCGTCAGCATGCCCACAGTGCGCTCGCGCAGCGTTATGCCGCACAGGCCGAGCGGTTGAAGCGTGCGATCAACCGGTGGTTCTGGCAGCCCAAGGCCGGTCTCTACATGAGCTACATCGGCGGGCGCGTCCGGCCCGCTCCGTACGACGCCTATGATCTGCTCGGGCTCGATCTGGCGATCACCAGCGGCGTCGCGCCCCCGGCGCGGGCACGCCGTGTGCTCGAGCGCTACCCGATCTGGCCGGCCGGCAGTCCCGTCATCTGGCCCGAGCGGCGTGATCAGCCGATCTATCACAATCGGGCGATCTGGCCGTTCGTCAGCGATTTCACGCTGCGTGCAGCGCGGCGTGTCGAGGACGGCGCGCTGATCACGCGCGAAGTGCGCTCGCTGATGCGCGGCGCGGCCCTCTCGGGTTCGAACATGGAGAACTTCTCGCTGCTCGAGCAGTCGACCCATGTGCCCGGCAAGCTCGGCGGGCCCGTGGTCGACTCGCGCCGCCAGCTCTGGTCAGTCGCCGGCTACCTCGACATGGTCATCCGCGGTGTATTCGGCGTTCGTGACGATGGCGTCGTGCATCCGGAGGTGCCGGCTGCGCTCGTTCCGATGCTGTTCGGTGCCCGGCGCAGCATCGAGCTCGATCTCGGTGCGCGGCACATCGTGCTCGAGCGGCCGGCGCAGATCACCGGGACGCTGCTGGTGGCGGGCTCGGTGCGCACCCGCGGCGCGGTGACGCGCGTACAACTCGTCGGCCGCAGTGTCGCACCGGTACCGCTCAGGTTGAAGGCGCCGACGTATCTTCCGGCGACGCCGCCGGCCCCGCGCGTCACGGCGGTGGGCACGCATTGGCGCATCCGCTCATCCGTCGCGGGCATCCTCTACCGCAACGGACGACGTGTCGGATCGATTTCCGGGCCTCTCCTGCTGACGCAGCGCGCGGGCCTGGAGTGCTTCAGCGTCACCGCACTGGCCGGTGGACTGCAGTCGCTGCACAGCCGCTCGCGCTGCGTCGGACCGGTGAGCGCAGTCGGTTCGGCCTGGCCGCGGCATTGGACTGCCGCAGCGAGCGGCGCGTACCTCGCCTGGGTGGATTACGATAATGCCCATGGCCCGATCAGCACCGGCATCACCGCTGCCGTGCGCCAGTTGCTCGTGCAGTGCGGCGCCGCCGCAGCGCAGCACGGTACGCTGGTCATGCCGCAGAGCCACGGCGTGCAGGCCTCGACCGTGGTGCGCTTCGAGGCGCACGGTGGCGAGCGGTGCACGTTCCAACTCGCCGGCGGGTTCAACATGAGCGATCTGGCGCACTTCGCGTACTACACGGGCGGGGCGGGCGGGGCATCGCGGCCGCTCAATGCGGCGGACATCTTCACGCTGCGGATTGCGCCGCTGCCGCCGAGGCCGTCGCGGTGAGCCGCAAGCCGGAGTTGTCGGTCCGGCAGATTCTCAACATGTCGGTCGGCTTTCTGGGCATCCAGTTCGCCTTCGGGCTGCAGAATGCGAACGTCAGCCGCATCTTCCAGACGCTCGGGGCGCATCTGTCGCAGATCCCGGCGCTGTGGATCGCCGCACCGCTCACCGGGTTGCTGGTCCAGCCGATCATCGGCTACGCCTCGGACCGCACCTGGGGACGGTTCGGCCGGCGCCGGCCGTACTTTCTCGCCGGCGCTCTGCTCACGACGCTGGCGTTGCTGATCATGCCGGAATCCCCGGCACTGTGGTTCGCCGCCGTGATGCTCTGGGTGATGGATGCATCGGTGAACGTCTCCATGGAGCCATTTCGCGCCTTCGTCGCCGATCAGCTGCCGACCACGCAGCGGCCGCTCGGCTTCGCGCTGCAGACGCTGTTCATCGGCGTCGGAGCGGTGCTCTCCTCGGTGCTGCCCTGGGTGCTGGCGCATTTCGGGGTGTCCAATGTCGCGCCGCCAGGGGAGATCCCCGCGACGGTGCGCATCTCGTTCTACGTCGGCGGTGCCGTTCTCGTCGGTGCCGTGTTGTGGACCGTGCTCAGCACGCGCGAGTATCCGCCGGATCGCCTGCACGGATTCAGCGGCTCCCCGCCGGTGCAGCCGCTGACCGATGCCTCGCGCGCCTGGCGGCCGGGGCTGGTGCTGCTGGTACTCGGCGCGGGCGGGATTGCCGTCATTCATCGCGACGGACTCGATCGGCCGCTGTATCTGCTGGCCGGCGGTCTGGTGGCGGCGGGCGGACTGTTTCTGTGGCTCAGCCGCGCGCGCAGCCGCGGGATGGTCCGAGAGGTGATGGCCGACCTCTACGGCATGCCGCGCGCGATGCGCCGGCTCGCCTGGGTGCAGTTCTTCTCCTGGTTTGCGATGTTCGCGCTGTGGATCTACACCACCCCGGCGGTCACCGCAGTGCAGTTCGGCAGCAGCAATCCGCTCTCGAGCGCCTATAACGCGGGGGCCAACTGGGTGGGCGTGCTGTTTGGTGCGTACAACGGCTTTGCCGTGCTGGCCGCGCTCATCATCCCGCAGCTCACCCGCTGGGCCGGGGTGCGCTGGACGCACGTGATCAATCTGGCCGCTGCCGCCGCGGGCTTGATTTCCTTCGTCTGGATCCGCGACCCGCGCTGGCTGCTGCTGTCGATGCTCGGGGTGGGTTTCGGGTGGGCGTCGATTCTCTCGCTGCCCTACACGCTGCTCGCCGACAACCTGCCGGCCGAGAAGATGGGGATCTACATGGGGATCTTCAACTTCTTCGTCGTCATCCCGCAGCTGCTCGCCGCGAGCGTGCTCGGGGTGCTGCTCGAGACGCTTTTTGCCGGGCAGGCGGTTTTCGGCCTGGTGCTGGGCGGCGTGAGCTTGGCACTGGCCGGCGTGTGCACGCTGCGCGTCGCGGAGCCGAATGCCAGCGTGCTCGCGGCGGCCTCAGCCCCGCAGAGCTAGGCGCCGCCGGACTGCGGGCGGCCGCTCGGGGCGCTGATCGGGTATCCTGTGCGGATGCTGATCGAGCGCATCTGGACGGGCAACGCCTACCGCAATTTTCACTACCTGGTGGCCTGCCCGGAAACCGGCGAGGCGCTCGCCATAGACCCCCTCGAGTGGCGGCTGTGCCACGACCTCGCACAGCGCAAGGGCTGGCGGATCACGCAGATCCTCAATACGCACGAGCATCGGGACCACACCGGCGGCAATGCCGGGCTGGTCGCGGCGAGCGGTGCCCAGGTGCTCGCGCACGCCGCGGCGGCAGAGCGGATCGGCGGCGTCGACCGCGGTCTCGGCGCGGGGGACGTGATCCGCGTCGGGCGGCTCGAACTCGAATGCCTGGATACCCCGGGACACACCCTGGCGCACGTGTGCCTGCTCGCGCACGCCGAGCAGCCCGCACTCTTCAGTGGCGATACGCTGTTCAATGCCGGCGCGGGCAATTGCCACAACGGCGGGGATCCTGAGCGTCTCTACGAGACCTTCAGCCGGCTGCTTGCGCGCTTGCCGGAGACGACCCGGGTGTTCCCCGGTCACGACTACCTGATCCGCAATCTCGAATTCACGCTCGATCGCGAACCGGACAATGCGGCCGCTCGAGCGCTGCTGACGGACGTTCGGGCCGTTGATCCGGCCGATGCGCCGGTCACCACCCTGGCCGATGAGCGGCGGATCAACACCTTTTTTCGCCTCGACAGTGCCTCGCTCATCGAGCGGCTGCGCACCGCGACCCCCGAGCTGCCAGCCCATCCGGATGCCCGCACGGTCTTCCTGCGGCTGCGCGAGCTGCGCAACCGCTGGTAGTAGAATGCGCCGGCCATGAGTCTCGACCCGATCCTCGAGCGGCTCAACGCGGCCCAGCGCGCCGCCGTGACCGCACCCCTCGGCCCGGTGCTGGTGCTGGCCGGCGCCGGCAGCGGCAAGACCCGCGTGCTCACGCATCGCATCGCCTGGCTGATCCAGGCCGAAGGGGTCTCGCCGCACGCCATCCTCGCCGTCACCTTCACCAACAAGGCCGCCGGCGAGATGCGCGCGCGCATCGAGTCCTTGCTCGGCATGCCGCCCGGGGTGCTCTGGATCGGCACCTTCCACGGCATCGCGCACCGCCTGCTGCGCCGGCACTGGCACGAGGCCGGGCTCATCGAGAGCTTCCAGATCATCGATTCGGAAGATCAGCAACGCCTGATCAAGAAGATCCTCAGAGCGCAGCAGCTTGATGAGACCCGCTGGGTGCCGCGCGAGGTGCAGTGGTTCATCAATTCCAACAAGGACGAGGGGCGCCGTGCGAAGCATCTGAAGGCGGGCAACGATCCGATCCGCGCGCAGATGATCCGCCTGTATGTGCTCTACGAGGAGGCGTGTGCGCTCACCGGCGTGGTCGACTTCGCCGAGCTGCTGCTGCGCGCGTTCGAGCTGTGGCGCGATCAGCCGGCGCTGCTGGCGCATTACCGCCAGCGCTTCCGCCACATCCTGGTCGATGAGTTTCAGGACACCAACACCATCCAGTATGCGTGGCTGAAGCTGATCGCCGGGGAAGGCGGCTGTCCGTTCGTGGTTGGGGATGACGATCAATCGGTCTACGGCTTTCGCGGCGCACGCGTGGAGAATCTGCAGCAGTTCGGGCAAGATTTCCCGGCGCTCAAGCTGTTCCGCCTGGAGCAGAACTACCGCTCGACGGGCACGATTCTCGCGGCGGCCAACGGGTTGATCACCAATAATTCCGGCCGGCTCGGCAAGACGCTCTGGACCAGTGGTGATGATGGAGAGCCGATCCGGGTTTACGCGGCTTTCAACGAGCGCGACGAGGCGGAATTCGTCTGTCAGCGCATCCGCGAGCACGTCGCCCACGGCGGTCTGCATCGTGACGTCGCGATCCTCTACCGCTCGAACGCCCAGTCGCGGGTCTTCGAAGAGATGTTCCTCTCGGCACGCATTCCCTACCGCGTATACGGCGGCCTGCGATTCTTCGAGCGCGCCGAAATCAAGGATGCACTCGCCTACCTGCGCCTGATCGCCAACCGGCGCGATGACGCCTCGTTCGAGCGGGTGGTGAACCTGCCGACCCGGGGCATCGGCGCGAAGAGCCTGGAGACGTTGCGCACCGCGGCCCGTGCCGTGGGCAGTCCGCTCTGGGAGGCCGCGCAGGCCACGATTGAGACAGACGCGCTCGGGCCGAAGGCCTCGGCGGCATTGCGCGGCTTTCTGGAACTCATCGAGCGGCTGAGCGCCGAAGTGCAGAGCCTTGCGCTGCACGAGCAGGTCGACCGCATGCTCGTGGTGAGTGGCCTGATCGAATTTCACAAGCGCGACAAAGCCGACCGCGGCGAGGCGCGCGTGGAGAACCTCGAGGAACTGGTGAGCGCCGCACGCGGCTTCCAGACCGACTCGATCGACACTGACCTGCCGCCGCTCGAGGCCTTCCTCGCCCACGTGACGCTCGAGTCCGGGGAAGGCCAGGCTGATGCCTGGGAGGACTGCGTGCAGATGATGACACTGCACACCGCGAAGGGACTGGAGTTCCCGATCGTGTTTCTCACCGGCATGGAGGACGGCCTGTTTCCGCACCAGCGTTCGATCGGCGACTTGGACGGTCTCGAGGAAGAGCGCCGCTTGTGCTACGTCGGCATGACGCGAGCCATGAAGCAGCTGTATCTGACGTATGCCGAACAACGCCGCCTGCACGGCATCGACAGTTACAGTCAGCCATCGCGTTTCATCAAAGAGACTCCACAGGAGCTCATCGAGGAAATCCGCCCGCGGCTGCAGGTGGCGCGGCCCGTGGCGAGTGGGCGATTCGCCCGCGAGTCCTCCTATGACAGCGTGCCGGTGCACCGTCCGAGCTACGGCGCGCCCCGGTCACGCCCTGAGCCGCTCATCCCGGGCATGCGGCTGGGTGCGCGGGTGCGCCATGGCAAGTTCGGCGAGGGTGTAATCCTCAACCTCGAGGGCAGCGGCCCGCAGGCGCGGGTCCAGGTCAACTTCGAGCGCCAGGGTACAAAGTGGCTGGTCATGCAATACGCCAATCTGGAACCCCTATGAAGATTCTCATCCTCGGTGCCGGTCAGGTCGGCCGCACGGTTGCCCGCCATTTCTCGCGCGAAGAGGCCAATGACGTCACCGTCATCGACAACGACGAGGATGTGTTGCGGGATCTGCAGGACCGGCTCGACGTGCACACGGTGGCCGGCAACGCTGCCTATCCGAGCGTCTTGCAGGCGGCCGGCGCCGGTGAGGCAGACTTGCTCGTTGCGCTGACCAACAGCGACGAAGTCAACATGATGGCCTGCGAAGTGGCGTTCCGGCTGTTCCGCACGCCGACCAAGATCGCACGCATCCGCTCCTTGGAGTACACCTCTCGGCCCGAGCTGTTCAGCGAGACGGCGATCCCGGTTGACGTGTTCATCAGTCCGGAGCAGCTCGTCACGGAGTACCTCGAGCAACTCATTCATCACCCGGGCGCATTTCAGCTGCTCGAGTTCGCTGCCGGCAAGGTGCGTCTCGTCGGGGCGCGCGCCGAGCCCGGCGGACTGCTGGTCGGGCACAGTCTGCGGGAATTGCCGGAGCTGCTCGGGGAGATCCAGACGCGCGTGGTGGCGATCTATCGCGCCAGCCGGCTCGTGCCGCCGCAGGGCGATTCGCTCATCGAGGCGGGCGATGAGGTCTTCTTTCTCGCCGCCGGCGAGGACGTGCACGGCGTGATCGGTGCGCTCAGGCGCGAGGATTCGCGTGTGCGGCGCGTGCTGATCGCCGGCGGCGGAAACATCGGGCAGCGGCTCGCACGCTCTCTGGAGCGCAGTGCGCAGGTCAAGCTCATCGAGCACGATCCGAGGCGCGCCCAGCTGATCTCCGAGCAATTGGAAAACACCATTGTGCTCTCCGGTGATGCAGCCGATGAGGAACTGCTGATCGAGGAGAACATCGACAGCACCGACGTGTTCGCCGCGATCACCAATTCCGAGGAGACCAATATTCTCTCGGCCATGCTGGCGAAGCGGCTCGGCGCCCGTCGGGTCATGGCGCTGGTGAATGCCTCCTCGTACGCCGACCTGATCGAGAGCGGCAGCATCGATGTGGCGGTGACCCCACAGACGATCACGATCGGAACGCTGCTGGCACACGTGCGCCGCGGCGAAGTGGTACGCGTACACGCGCTGCGGCGCGGCGCGGCTGAGGCGATCGAGGCGATGGCGCGAGGCGAGGAACACAGCTCGCGCGTGGTGGGTCGCGCCGTGCAAGACATAGAGCTGCCCGAGGGCGCCACCATCGGCGCTATCGTGCGCGGCGAGCAGGTGTTGATGGCACACCATGACACGCGGATCCAGGCCAATGATCACCTCATTCTGTTCCTCGCCGACCGGCGCCACATCGATGCGGTGGAGCGCCTGTTGATGCGGGCGGCGCCCTGATCGCCCGCGCATGCTCGGCATCATCTACTTTCTCGGGTTGATCCTGGCCGCCTTCGGCTTGGTTTATGCGCTGCCGATCGGTTGCTCGCTCGCCGTGGGCGATGGACTGTGGCCGACATTCCTGGTGTGTGCGGCGCTGACCACGACCGTCGGCCTCGGGGTGGCGGCGCTGACCTACAAATACCGTCGCGAACTGAAACCGCGCGACGGATTCATGTTGGTCACCGTTGGCTGGATCCTGCTCGCGGCGGTCGCCACGCTGCCGCTGCTGATGGCCATGCCGGGTCTCACCTTCGCCCGCGCGCTGTTCGAAACGATGTCGGGCCTCACCACGACCGGCTCGACGGTGTTCACGGGGCTCGACTCGCTCGCGCCGTCGCTGAACTTCTGGCGCTGCTCGCTCATCTGGGTCGGCGGTCTGGCGGTGATCGTGGTGGCGATGGGCGTGATGCCACTGCTCGGCATCGGCGGCATGCAGTTGTACAAGGCGGATGCGCCTGGTCCGGTGAAGGACCAGAAACTCGAGCCGCGCATCACCGAGGCGGCCCGCTCGGTGTGGCTGGTGTACGTGCTGCTCACGGCCGCCGGCATCTTCGCGCTGCGGATCAGCGGCATGACGTGGTTCGATGCGATCTGCCACGCCTTCTCGGCCGTCTCGCTCGGTGGGTTCTCCACGCACGACGCCAGCATCGCCTACTTCCACTCCCCGGCGGTGGAAGTGGTGCTGATGGTACTGATGCTCGCCGCGTCGATGAATTTCACGCGCCATTTCGTGGCGTTGAGGCGACTGACGCTCAAGCCCTATCGCAACGACCCGGAATTCAAGGCGATGGCGATCGTGCTGTCGCTGAGTGTCGCCGGCGTGACGCTGCTGCTGTTTTTCAACGGAGTCTATTCGAACTTCAACACGGCGCTGCGCTACTCGGCATTCAACGTGATTTCCATGGCCACCACCACCGGCTGGGTATCGGTCGGGCATGGCCTGTTTCACGGCTGGCCGGTGTTCGCGCCCATCTGGATGCTGTTTCTTTCCGGCATCGTATGCAGCACCGGCACCACCGGCGGCGGCATCAAGATGTTTCGTACCCTCGTGCTGACGCGCCAGGCTGAGCGGGAACTGAAGATGCTGGTGCACCCGAGCGCGGTGGCCCCCGTGCGCGTCGGTCGGCGCCCGATTCCCGAGCGGGCCGCCGATGGCATTCTCGCCTTCATCTTTCTGTATTTCATGGCCGTGGCGCTGCTGGTGTTCGCCATGCTGCTCACCGGCATGGACTTCGATTCGGCATTCCGTGTGATCGTCGCATCGATCAACAATACGGCCTACGGCCTGCCCGGGCATGCGCAGTGGAATCTGCACGCGCTCACCGAGCCGCAGATCTGGATCTGCACCTGCGCGATGCTGCTCGGCCGGCTGGAGATCTTCAGCGTCATCGTGTTGTTTACGCGCACGTTCTGGCGCAAGTGACCTTGCGTCCGGCGGCGGCCGGGGCGCTCAGGGCGATGGAGCGCGCAGGCCGAGTTCGCGGCTGTAGGTGACATCCATGGGGTTGTCGTACCAGCCGGTGACGCGCGGCTTGACCAGGTGTTTGCTCACATAGAAGTACAGCGGGATGATCGGCTGGTCGTGCAGCATCAGCCGTTCGGCACGCTCGAGCAGCGCGATGCGCTTGGCCGGATCGAGCGTCGACTCGGCGCGATCGACCAGCCGGTCGTAGGCCGGATTGTCGTAGTGCGGCATGTTGATGCCGAAATCGCTCTTGAAATACTGCGCGAAGGTGTACGGATCGTTGTAGTCCGCCTCCCAGCTGGAGCGGAACATGGTGGCCTCGCCGGTACTGATGTTGTGCATGAGCGTGCTGAAGTCCTCGCGGACTAGGCGCACCCGCACTCCGAGTGCGGCGCGCCACATCGAGGCGATTGCCAGCGCCAGATCCTGATGGACCTCCCCGGTGTTGTACTGCAGCGTGAATCGCAGCGGATGGGCTGCGGAGTAGCCGGCAGCCGCGTACAGACGGCGCGCCTCGGCAATGCGCGCACTGAGGGGTAGGCGGCTCCACGCCGGTGCCTGCACCTGGTAGCCGTCGGTACCGGGTGGGACCCAGCTGTAGGCTGGTTGCTCCCCGGTACGCAGGACATCCCGGGTGAGTCGGTGCCGCTGGATGACCAGCGCGAGGGCCCGGCGCAGCCCCCGCGCCCCCTTGAACGGCGCACGCCGCAGGTTGAAGCCGTAGTAGTACGTGCCGAGCTGTGGCGCAACGTGCAACTGATTGCCGAGGTGCGCACGGATCCAGCCGATTTCAGCGCGCGGCACCACATCCATGATGTCGAGCTCGCCCGCTCGGTACATCTCCAGTTCGGCGTTCTCGTCCGTGGAGATGACGTAGCGGACCCCGGCGAGGCGAGTCTGGTCATTGCGCCAATAGTCCGGGTTGCGGGTCAGTTCGATGTACGAACCGTGGACCCACTGTGTCAAGGTGAACGCGCCGTCGGAGGGCATGTGGCCCGGCTGAGCGTAGCTGTCAGGGTATCGGCTCAGCACTGCCGGATCGATGGGGCAGGTGGTCGGGTGGGCGAGCAGCGCAGGCAGGTACTGCGCGGGGGTGCGCAGGTGGATCACGACGGTATGCGCCGAGGGGGCGGATACGCCGAGGTCCTGGGGTGGCAGGCGGCCGGCGATGATGGCGGGGGCGTTGCGGATCACGCTCACTACGGCGGCGTAGGCCGACGCGGTCCGCGGATCGACCAGGCGGCGCAGTCCGGCGACGAAATCGGCCGCAACGACCGGCGCACCCGTCGACCAGCGCGCGTCGTGTCGCAATCTGAACGTGTACGTTTCGCCATCGTGACTCAGCGTCCAGCTCGTGGCGATGCCGGGCGCGGGGCGGCCGTGGCGGTTCAGGGTCGTCAGACCCTCGCACAGATCGCGCAGCACGCGTTGCGCCTCGACGGATCGGGCCTTCTGTGGATCGAGGGAGTCCGGCTCGAGATCCAGTCCGCGCAGCAGGATATCTGCACCGGCGTGTCCACGCGCCGCATCGCCATGATGCGGCGCGCAGCCGCTGAGTGCCGCGAGCGCGAGCAGGACGGCGCCACCGTGGGCCCGGCGTGTGTTCATGGCCCCTCAGCGAGCCGGTCGGAGTCGGTGTTCGTTGATCTGGCTGCGCAGCCGCTCCGTCGCCGTGCGCGCCGCGCTCGCAAAATCCCCGCCCCGTGATGCGTAGAGGATTCCGCGGGAGGAACTGATGATGAGTCCGGTGCCGGCGGCGGTCTGGCCGTTGCGCACCGCGGCGGCGACATCGCCGCCCTGGGCGCCCACGCCGGGTACGAGCAGCGGCATGTCCCCGATGATGCCTCGTACCTCGGCGAGTTCCTGCGGGTAGGTGGCGCCGACCACCAGCAGGCAGTTGCCGCGGGTGTTCCACTGCTGTGCCGCCAGGCCGGCCACTACGTGATAGAGCCGCCGTCCGTCGCCAGCTACCGTGAGGTCCTGCAGGTCGTGGGCCCCGGGGTTCGAAGTGCGGCACAGGACGATCACGCCACGATCGGCATGCTTGAGAAACGGTTCGAGCGAGTCCGCGCCGAGGTAGGGGTTGACCGTGACCGCATCGGCGCCGTAGCGCTCGAACGCTTCGTTCGCATAGCGCTCGGCGGTATTACCCACATCGCCGCGCTTGGAATCGAGAATCACCGGGACGTCGGGGTACGTCTCGTGAATGTACTCGATGGTGCGCTGCAGCTGGTCCTCGGCCTCGTAGGCGGCATAGTGAGCGAACTGCGGCTTGTAGGCGCACACCAGATCGGCGGTGGCGTCGATGATCGCTTTGTTGAACTGGAAGATCGGCGAGGCGTGTGCGGCGACGTGCTCGGGGAAACGCTCGATTTCCGGATCGAGTCCGACGCAGACCAGTGAGTCGTTGCGCGCCCAAGTGCCCTGCAAACGGTGGATGAAGGTGCTCATGCGACGCGCGCCCCGGCGCTCAGTGCGCGCTTCTTCAGGTGCACCAGCAGCAGTGTGACCGCCGCCGGTGTCACCCCCGGCAGCCGGCCAGCCTGGCCCACCGTCGCGGGCCGGTACTCGCTCAGTCGGGCGCGTACCTCGTGGGACAGACCGGTGACGTCGGCGTAATCGATATCTTCGGGCAAACGGGTCTCCTCGTTGCGGCGCTGGCGATCGATCTCGTCCTGCTGCCGCTCGATGTAACCGGCGTACTTGGCGAGGGCCTCGATCTGGGCGGGCAACTGCGCGAGGATGCGCTCGTCGCACTCGACCTCGCACTGCCCTGGCGTCGGACCGCCGGTGATCTCGATCAGCGCCTCGTAGTGCACTTCGGGGCGGCGCAGCAGCTCGAAGGCCGACACGTCGCGACCGAGCGGGGCGCCGAGTACGCGCTTGCACCAGGCAGTATCCAGTGTGTGCGGATGCACGCGCAGTGCCTGCAGTCGTGCGACTTCGTGTTCGACGCGTCGCTGCTTCGCTTCGAAGACCTGCCAGCGCGCGTCATCGACCAGACCCAGGTGCCGCCCGATCGGCGTCAGGCGCTCATCGGCGTTGTCTTCGCGCAGCAGCAATCGGTGCTCGGCGCGGCTGGTGAACATCCGGTACGGCTCACGCGTGCCGCGGGTCACCAGATCGTCGACCAGCACGCCGAGGTAGCCTTCGCTGCGCTTTGGTACCCACGGAGATTTCCCGCGCACCGCGAGCGCGGCGTTGATGCCGGCGAGCAGTCCCTGCGCCGCGGCCTCCTCGTAGCCGGTGGTGCCGTTGATCTGACCCGCGAAATACAGCCCGTGCAGCGGGCGCGTCTCGAGCGAGGGGTGCAGATCCCGCGGGTCGAAGTAGTCGTACTCGATTGCATAGCCCGGACGCGTCAGATGCGCCCGCTCGAAACCCGGGATGCTCTGCACCAGCGCGACCTGTACGTCGAACGGCAGGCTGGTCGAGATGCCGTTGGGGTAGATCTCGTGCGTGCCCAGACCCTCCGGTTCGACGAAGATCTGGTGCGCGCTGCGCTCGGCGAAGCGCACCACCTTGTCTTCGATCGACGGGCAGTAGCGCGGTCCGATGCCTTCGATCACGCCGGTGAACATCGGCGAGCGGTCGGTGGCGGCGCGGATGATCTCGTGCGTCCGCTCCGTGGTGTGCGTGATGTGGCAGGACACCTGGGGTGGGTGCTCCTGCGGCCGGCCGAGGAAGGAGAACACCGGCAGCGGGTCGTCGCTGTCCTGCACGCTCATCGCGCCGTAATCGAGCGAGCGCCCGTCCAGGCGCGGCGGCGTGCCGGTCTTCAGCCGCCCGACGCGCAGCGGCAGTTCGCGCAGCCGTGCGGCAAGCCGGTTCGAGGGCGGATCGCCGGCCCGGCCCGCGGCATACTGATCGAGCCCGACATGGATCCGCCCGCCGAGAAAGGTGCCCACGGTGAGCACGATCCGCGGGGCTTCGAACACGATGCCGGTGACGGTTACGACGCCTCGCACCACATCGCCCTCGACCACCAGGTCGGCCGCTTCCTGCTGGAACAGAAGAAGGTTTCGCTCGGCCTCGAGGATCGAGCGGATCGCCTGCTTGTACAACTGCCGGTCGGCCTGCGCGCGGGTGGCGCGCACTGCCGGACCCTTGCTGCCGTTGAGGGTGCGGAACTGGATGCCGGCCCGATCGGCCGCCCGGCCCATGGCTCCGCCGAGCGCATCGATTTCCCGCACCAGGTGACCCTTGCCGATGCCGCCGATGGCCGGATTGCAGCTCATCTGTCCGAGCGTTTCGATGTTCTGCGTCAGCAGCAGCGTGCGCGCGCCCATGCGCGCAGCCGCCAGGGCGGCCTCGGTTCCGGCGTGGCCGCCGCCGATCACGATGACTTCGAACGGATGAGTGAATCGCATCGGCATAGTGTAGTGCACGCCCCGGTGCGGCCCAAACGGCGCAGGCGCTGCCCTTGCTTTATCATGGGCAACTGTGAGGCGACCTGCAGTCCCGATCCTGGCGTTGATGCTGCTTGCGGCGAGCCCCGCCGGGCGCGCTGCGCCTGCGCCGCGCCTGCCACTCGCCCCCTGCGAGCTGCGCTCGAGCGGTGGGCTGCAGCTGGTCAAAGCCGAGTGCGGCCGCCTCGCGGTGGCGGAGAATCCGGCCGATCCGCGCGGCCGCCAGATCCGTCTCGCCGTGGCCGTGGTGAAGGCGGTGAGCACCGTGGCCCAGCCCGACCCGCTGTTCGTTCTGGCCGGCGGTCCCGGGGAGGCGGCCAGCACCTTCTATGCCGGGGTCGCGAGCGCCTTCGCGCGGATTCATCGCGATCGCGACATCGTGCTCGTCGATCAGCGCGGCACGGGCGGCTCGAACGCCCTGGTCTGTCCGCAGCGGCAGGGCCGTGGGCACGGCGCGCAGGGTCCGCCCACCCAGGCCATGATCGCCGCCGAGACCGAGCGCTGTCTGCGTCGCCTGCGCACCCACGCGCACGTGCGCTTTTACACCACGGATCTGGCGGTCGATGACCTCGAGCGCGTGCGCGCGGCGCTCGGGTACCACAGAATCGACCTGTACGGCTCCTCTTACGGCACCGTCGTGGCGCAGGAGTATCTGCGCCGCTTCCCGCAGCGGGTGCGCGCCGTGATTCTCGACGGGGTGGTGCCGCCGCAGCTGCCGATCGGCGCGCTGAGCGCCCTCAGCGCACAGCGGGCGGTGCGGCGGATTCTGGGGGACTGTGGCGCGCAACCGACCTGCCGGGCCCGCTTCGGCAACCCGCTCGCGGCCTACCGGCGCGTGCGTGCCGCGCTCAGCGCGCACCCGGTCACGCTCAGCGTGCCGGACCCGACCCGGGGCACCCCGGTCCGGCTGCGCATGACGACGTACCAGCTGGGCGAAGTGCTTCGGCTCGCCAGCTACACCCCGGCGCTCGCCGCGCTGCTGCCGCTTGATCTGCACGCGGCTGCAGCCGGCAACTATGCGCCGCTCGCCGGTCAGTTCTTGCTCATCGACCGCCTGTACAGCGGTGCCGTCGCGGCGGGAATGAACAACACCGTGGTCTGCTCCGAGGACGTGCCGTTCTATCGGGTGAGCGCTCAGCAACGCGCGGCGATGCGCCGCACGTTTCTCGGCCTCGCGCCGCTGCGGGATCTGGCGACGGTCTGCAAGCTCTGGCCCCGCGGGCCGGTCGCGGCCGACTTTCATGCACCACTGCACTCGACCGTGCCGGTGCTGCTGCTGTCGGGGAGCAACGATCCGATCACCCCGCCGCGCTACGCCGCCGAAGCGGCGCGCGGCTATCCGCACAGCCTCGATCTGGTGGTGCCGGGTTTCGGGCACGGACAGTTGCTCGATCCGTGCGTCGGCCGCCTGATGGCCCGGTTCATCGCGCGCGCCTCGGTCCAGGACTTGAATACCCGCTGCATCCGCCGGCTGCACCCACCACCGTTCTTTCTGACCTTGAACGGGCCCGGCCCATGATTGAGGCGCGCGCACTGGTGAAACGGTTCGGGGCCGTGACGGCCGTCGACGGCGTCACGCTGCGTGCCGGCGACGGGCGGATCACCGGACTGCTCGGACCCAACGGTGCCGGCAAGTCCACGACGCTGCGCATGCTCTACACCGTGCTCACCCCGGACGGCGGTGATGCCTGGATCGACGGCGTGAGCATCCTCACCGATCCGCTCGGGGCGCGGCGGCGCATGGGCGTGCTGCCGCACGGCGCGGGCCTGTACCCAAACCTCACGGCGCGCGAGAACATCGAGTATTTTGGCACGCTGCACGGGCTGACCCGTGACCTGCGCCGTGCGCGCGCCGGAGAACTGATCGAGCGGCTCGAGATGCAGTCGTTCGCCGATCGCCCGGCGAAGGGCTTCTCGCAGGGCCAGCGGGTCAAGACCGCGCTGGCCCGGGCACTCGTGCACCAGCCACGCAACGTGCTGCTCGATGAGCCGACCAACGGCCTCGACGTGATGGCGGTGCGCACGTTGCGGCGGCTGCTGGCCGAGCTGCGTGCCGAGGGACACTGCATCCTCTTCTCCAGCCACGTCATGCAGGAGGTCGCCGCGCTGTGCGATGAGCTCATCATCATCGCCGCCGGCACGGTCATCGTGCAGGCCGTGCCGCAAGAGCTGCAGGCGCGCGCCGGGACCTCTTCGCTGGAAGAGGCATTCGTGCGCCTGGCCGGCCTCGGCGCGGCGGAGTCGCCCGTATGAACGCGATTTGGCGCGTCTTTCGCAAGGAGCTCCGCGAGACGCTCCGTGATCGCCGCTCGCTGTTCACGACGCTGGTGATCGGGCCGCTGCTGATGCCGGCGCTGATCTCCGTGGCACTGTCGATGGCGATCCGCCACGGGGGCGCCCCCGGCGATCGGCCGATCGTCCTCACGGTGGCGCATGCCGAGCGCGCCCCGCAACTGCTTCAGTTTCTGCGCCAGTACCGTGTTCACATCCGCGCGGTGCAGTCCGACCGCGCGGCGGCGCGCGCGAGGGTCAAACGTTCGCACGGACCGCTGCTGTACGTGCCACGCGACTTCGGCGCCCGGCTCGCCGCCGGCAAGCCCGCGTCGCTGCGGCTGTATGCCGATGAGTCCGAGCGCGCGGTGCAGAGCCGGGTGCAGCGGCTCGCGAGTCTGATCGGGCTGTACGGCGGCACCATTGCCCGCTTGCGACTGGTGGCCCGCGGCCTCGATCCACAGCTGCTCGCGCCGATTGCGTTGCACGCCATCGACATCTCCACACCGCAGAGCCGGGCGGCGCTCGTACTCGGCATGCTGAGCTATGCGATTTTGCTGACGATGTTGATGAGCGGACTGTACATCGCGATCGACGCCACGGCCGGGGAGCGCGAGCGCGGCTCGCTCGAGCCGCTGCTGACCATGCCCGTGCGGCGTGAGCACCTGGTGTACGGCAAGATGCTCGCCGCCTGCGCCATGATGATGGTGTCACTCGTGCTGACGGTGGCCGCGTTCGCGTTCGCCCTGCACCACATTGGGCTCGACCGGCTCGGCATGAGCGCGAACTTCGGTCCGGCCGTTGCGGCCGGCATCGTGCTCGGCTGCTTGCCGCTCATCCCGGCCGGCGCCGCACTGATGACGCTCGTGGCCGCCTATACGCGCAGTTACCGCGAAGCGCAGACGTATGTCGGACTAGTCCTGCTGATTCCGACGCTGCCGCTGATCTTTGCGAATATCATGGGGCTGCGGCCGCGGCCGACACTGATGGCGGTCCCTTCGCTCAGTCAGCACTTCATCATCATGAGTCTGCTGCGCGCCCAGCCGCTGCCGGCGACGGATCTGGCGATCTCGGCCGGCGTGACGCTCGCCCTCGGCGCGGTGTTGATGTTTTTCGCCGGCCGACTGTACCGGCGCGAGAAGCTGCTCGGCTGAAGGGTGCGCCGGCACGAATTCGAAGGACTGACCCGGAGACTGCGCCGATGAAACATCTGCTCATCCTCGCACTGGCGTTCACGCCGACGCTCGCCCTGGCCGCTGTGTCCCTCGGTGTACCGACGCCGGCCACGCTGCAGGTGAGCGCCGGGGCGACCGTCGACCCGGCGCCGGACCGCGTCTATATCGAAGTGGGTGTGCGCACGGAGGCGCTTCAGCCGAAAGTCGCCGCCGCGGACAATGCGTCGCGTGTGGCGAACGTCTTGGCCGCCGTGCGCAAGGCAGCGGGCCCCGAGGCGCAGCTGACGACGGCCGACTACTCGCTGGCGCCCCAGTACCAGTATTCCAATAGCGGCAAACCGCCCGCCGTCACCGGCTACACGGTGACCAATCTCGTGCGCGTGCGGCTCGATGACCTCAAGCGCATCGGGAGCGTGATCGATGCGGCCAATGAGGCCGGCGCGAACGTGCAGCAGAGCCTGCGTTTCGCCTTGCGTCATCCCGAGGTCGCTCGGGTCCAGGCGTTGACGCTGGCGGCGCGTCGGGCGCGAGCGGCGGCCGGTGCACTTGCAGCCGCCCTGGGCCTTCGCATCGTGCGTATCCTCGCGGTGCGCCAGTCCGGCGGCGCGGTGCGAACGCCTGCGCCGATGCTCTTCGGGCAAGTGCTGCGGGCGCAGCGCATGGCGCCGGCCACGCCCATTGAATCCGGCAGCCTCCAGGTAAGCGCCGACGTCAGTCTGACTGTGGCGGTTGCGCCCCGGTAGGCGTACGCTGCCGGTACATTCACGATCGCGGCACGCCGCGGCGTGCCCGGGAGGAGGCTGACATGAACACCGTGCGCCACCTGCTCGAGTCGAAGAAGTCTGCGCTCTACAGCATTGCGCCGGACGCCCCGGTGCTGGAGGCCGTGCGCTCCATGGCCGAACACGGCGTGGGCGCCCTGCTGGTCATGCGCGAGGGCGTGCTCACCGGCATCGTGTCCGAGCGGGACTATGCGCGCAAAGTCGTGCTGCGCGGGCGCGCCTCGGCACAGACTCCCGTGGCGGACATCATGAGCTCGCCGGTTCTGACGGTCGCCCCGGACGCCACGGTTCAGCATTGCATGGTCTTGATGACCGAGCGGCGCATCCGCCACCTGCCGGTGGTTCACACCGGCCGCGTGATCGGCGTGGTGTCGATTGGCGATCTGGTCAAATCGGTGATCGAGGACCAGCAGCGCACGATCGAGCAGCTGGAAAGCTACATCCACGGCTGACCCGCGCGCTGCGGGTCGGGCCAGCCGTTCAGGCGCCGAGGAACATCCGGTACGCCGGGTTGCCCGTCTCATCGGCGTACTCGTAGTGCAGATCGTTCAGGTGCTGCAGAAACTCCTCGCGCTCGGGCGCCGGGACCTGGATGCCGGCGAGCACCCGTCCATAGTCGGTGCCCTGATTGCGATAGTGAAAGAGACTGATGTTCCAGCGCGAGCCGATCGCATCGAGAAATTTCAGCAGCGCACCGGGCCGCTCCGGAAACTCGAACCGATAGAGCAGCTCATCGCGAATGCCGCGCGCCCGCCCGCCGATCATGTAGCGCACGTGCAGCTTGGCCATCTCGTTCTCGCTCATGTCGGTGACGGTATAGCCACCTGCACGCAGCGCCTGCACCACGCCGTCTTTCTCGGCGCGACCGCGCGCGAGCGAGAAACTGACGAATACATGCGCGGCGGCTTCGCTCTCGTAGCGGTAGTTGAATTCGGTGATGCTGCGCCGCCCGAGAATCTCGCAGAACTGGCGGAAGCTGCCCGGGCGCTCCGGGATGCACACCGCGAGCAGCGCCTCACGCTCCGCGCCGAGATCGGCCCGCTCGGCCACGTGGCGCAGCCGGTCGAAATTGATGTTGGCGCCGCTCGTGATCGCTGCCAGTCGCTTGCCGTGCCAGTGCTCGCGTGCCGCCAGCTTCTTCAGACCCGCCACGGCGAGTGCACCGGCGGGCTCGACGATCGAGCGGGTGTCCTCGAACACGTCCTGGATCGCAGCGCAGATTTCGTCGTTGTCGAGCAGGATGATTTCATCGACGTGCTTGCGGCACAGCTCGAAGGTTTCCTCTCCGATCCGCTTCACGGCGACGCCGTCGGCGAACAGACCGACCCGCTCGAGCGTGACGCGCCGGCCGGCCTTGAGCGACTCGTACATGCCGGCCGCGTCCTGGGGCTCGACGCCGATGATCCTGATACCCGGGTAGAGGTATTTCAGATACACCGACACCCCGGCGATGAGGCCGCCGCCGCCCACCGGGACGAACAGCGCGTCGAGGTGACCGCCGGTCTGGCGCGCCAGCTCCACCGCGATGGTTCCCTGGCCGGCGATGACGTCCGGATCGTCGAACGGATGGACGAACACCAGATTGTGTTCGCGAGCGAGGGCGAGCGCGTGTTCGAAAGCGGAGTCGTAGTCATCGCCGTGCAGCGTCACTTCGCCGCCGAGCGCGCCGACCGCCTGGATCTTGATCTGGGGGGTGGTCTGCGGCATCACGATGACCGCGCGGATCCGGCGCCGGCGCGCCGCGAGCGCGACACCCTGGGCATGGTTGCCGGCCGAGGCACACACCACGCCGCGCTGGGCGGCGGAATCCGACAGCTTCGCGATGCGGTTGTAGGCGCCGCGCAGCTTGAATGAAAACACCGGCTGCAGGTCCTCGCGCTTCAGCAGCACCTCGTTGCCGATGCGCTCCGAGAGCCGTGGGGCCGGTTCGAGCGGCGATTCGATCGCGACGTCGTAGACGCGCGCCTTGAGGATCTGTTCGATGTAGGGGCTGACCATGAGCGCTCAGGCCCTGAGGAAGGCGTGGATCACGGTGACGAGCGGCGCTGCGCCAGCCCCGAGCGCCGCGATGCCGCCGCACGCGCCACGCTGCGTCTGCGGCGGCAAATCGGCAGCGGTGAGCGCGAACCCGTGCGGATGTTCCGGCGCATGCAGAAGCAGCAGCGGGTGGGTCACGGCGCGCAGCCGCTCGCGCAGCGGACGAGTCTGCTCGAGCATTCCGGCCTGTGCCGCCGCCGCGGCGTGCTGTAGTCGCTCCCCGCAGGCCGAGAAGAGCGCCTCCGGCGGGGCGTCGGCACCGCAGTCGGCGCGTGCGCTGTGGCAGACCGCGCGCAGGAATTCATCGGCCGTCTCTGCGGCGCGCGGTGGCGGGGGCGTCGCAACGGTGGGCAGCGCGGCAATGATCACGCGCCGCACGGCACGGTGGGCGGCCAGCAATTCGAGGGCGACGTGAGCGCCGAGGCCGCAGCCGAGCACGTCGATCTGGCGCAGCCGCATGGTGTCGAGGAAGTCGCCGAGGGCGGCGGCGAGCTCGCCGAACGACAGCACTCCCGGACGGTCGGATTGACCGAATCCGGGCAGGTCGGGCGCAAACGCCGAGCGGTCCTCGCCCAATGCGGCCAGCAGCGCGGCGTACAGCTGCCCGGAGTGGCCGGCGGGGTGCAGCGCCAGCAATGGCGTGGCTTCCTCGAAGCCGCCGCCGCCCGGTATGGCGTGATGGACGTGCAGTTGCCCGAAGCGGCACTCGAAGTAGCCGCGGCGGATGCGCACCGCGGCGCGCGGCAGCGGAGATGATTTGCGGTTCGGCATGATCGAGCGCCATTGTGCCGCAGGCGGCAGGCGGGATTAAGCGAAATCAAGCACAGAAGTCACCGGGCCGCGGTTGGACGGCGGCCCGGTGACTTCAGCGGCGCGTACGGCGGGCTCGGGACGCAGTCTTTTTCGCACGCCCGCGTGCGGCGCGCGGTTTGCGCGCTGCTGGTCGCGGCGCGGCCGCCTTGAGGCGCCCGCGGCCGCCGGCCTTTGCGTTCGACCGCTTCGCGGTGCGCGGGGCTGCCGTCTTGCGTGCGGCCGCGGCTCGGGCCGGCGGCTTTTCCCGGGTGCGCACCGACTTCGGGGCAGTTCTCGCGCCTGAGCGCGTCGCCGTACGTTTCACGCGCGGTGTCGCACGCTTCGCGGTGCGCTTCGCCGCGGTCTTGCGCGGCCTGCGGGCGGCGCGCTTGGCGGGACGTGCATGCCGCGTTGGCGCCGCCGCTCGGGCCTGTCCTGGTTCGTGCAGCGCAATCGTGCCGCCCTGCGGATCCATGATCTGGGCGACGCGGTCGCCGCCCGGCACGACGTGCGGACCGTTCAATACGCGTCCGCCGTGCGCTTGGACGGCCTCGAGCACCGCCTCGATGCGCTCGACGCGCACGAAGCTCAACCAGCGCGGTGGCTTGGAGGGATCCTGCAACACGTGCATGCCGCCGATCGGCACGCCGGCGTGCTCGATGATCTGATACAGGCCCCCGGCGCCCATGTCGTGCGTGGGGCCGCGGGTCCAGCCGAACAGCGGGGCATAGAACGCGAGTGCCCGGCTCGGATCGGTGGTGGCCAGTTCGTGCCAGGAAAAGCGGCCCGCGGACACGGCCGCCGCGTCGAGCGGTGCGTTCATCGCCGGCGTGAACACCGCGAACGCTGCGCCCTGCGGATCGGACAGGACGGCGAAGCGGCCGATGCCCGGGATGTCGGTCGGGGCCTTCAGCAGTTTGCCGCCGAGTCGCTGCGCCGTCTCAACGGTGGCGTCGACTTCGGGCGTGGCGACGTACACCAGCCAGTTCGGCGGCGTGCCGTTGTCGCGGACCGCCGACGGTTGGGGCATCAGGCCGGCGAGCCGCGCCGGCCCGTTCATCCACAGGATGTAGCCCGGCACCGTGGACGATTCGCTCGTCCAGGGCAGCACGTTCGAATAAAAGGCGGTGGCGGCTTGAGCGTCTGGCGACATCAACTCGTGCCAAACGAACTGGCCCCGCAGGTCGGTTTGACTCATGGCCACGGTCCCCCACGGTCTGGCGTTCTGTCTCGGTGCGTCATCGGCGTACGGTCGTGCGTCAACGACAGCGTCATTGTGCACCGTGTTGTGCTGCAGTTCCATGCCGAGCTTGGCACTTCACGGTTCCGCCGGGTCGGGTGTGGCGTACGCTGCGCCGAGCGCGACGAATTCCCCCTCGAAGCGCCCGACGGGCTGCCCAGCGCAATCCAGCGTTGCCTGCAGGGACAGGCGCGCGCGCCCCCGCCGCGCCAGCATGCCGGTGAATCGTTCCCAGTCCCGCGGATCGGTCAGCCGGCAGCGTGCTTCGAAATCCCCTGTCATGGGATGGTCATATTCCATGCGGCTTCGCTGGATCAGCGTGCGGGCGCTGATGCCCGCGGCAGCGAGCCGCAGGTGCAGCAGACTCCACGCGGCGAGGGTGGCGACGGCCGCGGCGCTGCCGCCAAACACCGTGCCGCTGTGGTTGATGTTTGCCGCCAGCGGCGCGCTGAGGCGCACGCACTCGAGATTCGCCTCGGCAACGCGCACCCCGAGCGGCGCGGTCAGCGCAATCCGTTCGCGCAGGTAGCGTTCCAGGACGGCAGTCGATGCGTCCATCGGCAGGACGCGCGCGATTACCAGTGGCCGGTGTTGGGCATCGACTTCCAGGGCTCGGCCGGCGCCAGCGGTCCGCCGCGCTGCAGCAGCTCGATGGAAATCTGATCCGGCGAGCGCACGAACGCCATGCGTCCGTCGCGCGGCGGCCGGTTGATCGTCACGCCGTGGCGCTGCAGGCGTTCGCACGCCGCGTAGATGTCATCGACGGCATAGGCGAGATGGCCGAAGTTGCGCCCGCCCGTATAGGCCTCGGGATCCCAGTTGTGGGTCAGCTCCACCTGGGCGCTCTCATCACCCGGGGCGGCGAGGAAGACTAGGGTGTAGCGGCCCTGCGGGTAGTCCTTGCGCGAGAGCTCCGTCAGGCCGAGCGCATCACAGTAGAAGCGCAGCGAGGCGTCCAGGTCCGTGACACGGACCATGGTGTGCAGGTATTTCATGTTCGCTCCTCAGAACATCTCCGACGGCCCCGGCGGAGTGATGTTCACCTCGTGCCGCGAGGCGATGAACTCGCCGGTGATCATCTCTGAGTAGGTCTGCCCGGGGCCGACCATCGGGTATACGCCGGCATCGGGGTCAATCATGACCTCGAGAAAGGCCGGACCGGGGAACCGCAGGAATTCTTCGATGACGCGCGGCACGTCGGCCTTGCGCTCGAGCCGCACGGCGTACGGAAAGCCGTCGGCCTCGGCGGCGCGGATGAAGTCCTTCTTGTGCAGTGAACGGTCGCTCGCCGAGAGCCGGCCCTTGAAGAAGAGCTTCTGCCACTGTTTGACCATGCCGTCGCCGCAGTTGTTGAGCACTACGACTTTGATCGGCAGCTCGTATGTGGTGACGGTCTCGAGCTCCCCGATGTTCATGCGGATGCTCGAGTCTCCATCGATATCCACCACCAGCTTATCAGGATGGGCGAGCTGCGCGCCGATCGCCGCCGGCAGGCCGAAGCCCATCGTGCCCATGCTGCCGGAAGTCAGCCACAGGCGCGGCCGGCGAAAATCGCTGTACTGCGCCGCCCACATCTGGTGCTGGCCGACGCCGGTGGTGATGATGGCCTCCCCGCCGGTGTGCCGGTTGATCTGCTCGATGACGTAGTACGGCTGGATGCGCTCGCTGTCATGGTCGTAATTCATCGCGTGGCGGCGCTTGAGTGCATCGAGGTGCGCGTGCCACTCGGTGAGATCGGCGCGAAATCCGCTCTTGCGGCCATGCGCGGTGAGCGCGTTCAGGGCCTCGGGGAGCATCCCGACGTGACTCCAGTGAGCGCGCTTGACCTTGTTGATCTCGGCACTGTCGATGTCCAGGTGCGCGATGCGCCGGGCGCTGGGCGCGAACTTTGCCGGCACGCCGGCGACCCGGTCATCGAAGCGAGCACCGACCGTGATCAGGAAGTCGCAGTCTTCCACCGCGTAATTGGCGAACGCTGCGCCGTGCATGCCGAGCATGCGCATCGAGAGCCGGTGCGTCGTGTCGATCGCGCCGATGCCCATCAGCGTCGTGACGACCGGCAGTTCGAAGGCGTTCGCGAACTCCAGCAGCTCCGGCGCGGCGTTGCCGTGGATGACCCCGCCGCCGGCGTAGATCAGCGGGCGGCGCGACTCGGCGAGGATCTCGAAGAAGCGCGCCGCGGCGCGCGAGTCGAGGCGCCGCTCGGTGAGCGCCAGCATGCGCCGGCGGTATCCAGGAATGAGGAGCGTGCCCGCTCCCTGGAAAAACCCCTCCCAGTTCTGCACGTCCTTCGGGACATCGACCACGACCGGGCCCGGCCGCCCGGTGCGGGCCAGCTCGAAGGCGGTGCGCATGGTGGCCTCGAGGCGCTCCGGCTCGGTGACCAGAAAGACGTGCTTGGCCACCGAGCCCATGATGGCGGTGACCGGGGCCTCCTGGAATGCATCGGTCCCGATGGCCGCCCGCGAGACCTGTCCGCAGATCACGACGATGGGCACTGAGTCGGCCATGCAGTCGCGCACCGGGGTCACCGTGTTTGTGGCGCCGGGACCGGAGGTGACCAGGCACACGCCGACGCGGCCGGTGGCGCGCGCGAAGCCGGCGGCCATGAAGCCCGCGCCCTGCTCGTTGGCCGGTACGATCAGCGGAATCTGCCGCCCGCCGGCACGCTGCTGCTCCTCGTTATAGAGGAATACCGCGTCGTAGGTCGGCAGGATCGCCCCCCCGCTGTAGCCGAAGATCGTTTCTACCCCCTCGTCGGCCAGCACCTGCATGATCATCCGGGCACCGGACATCTTCGGCCCGGCGATCGGGTGTGCGCGGTTGCTGGTGTCGGGGACGGTCGTGATCATGGCGGCGCTCTCATGTGTCGGCGGCGGG
>JAPTUI010000495.1 GCA_028067895.1 Pseudomonadota bacterium
GATCTCGAACGGCGCAGCCGCGACGCCAAGCTGCGTCCAGCGGGGAACTTCGATCGAACCGTGCAGCCAGGAGGCAAGAATCCGCAGCCCCAGGCCGTAGTCGCGATCCAGCACCTCGACAAAATACGACGAGTAGCTCAGCATGCTGCTGACGGCAAAACCAGCCAGCAACAAGGTGACTGCCTGCGTGGCGCCGCCCACTCTGGCCAGACTGTACACCACGGCTATCGTCGCGACTGAACCGGCGAAGGCCAACAGGGCGGTCGCGCTGAATCCGAGCCAGGTGAGCTGCGGCAGCAGCGCCATGGCGACCGTAGCGCCGAGGACTGCTCCGCCGGATGAGCCGATGACATAGGGGTCCGCCAGCGGATTTCGAAAGAGCCCCTGAAAGAGAAGCCCCGCGGCGGAGAGAGCTGCGCCCACCATGGCGGCCGCGAGCACGCGAGGCAGCCGGATCTCCATGAGAATAATGCGATCCTCCGGAGACAGGGAATGCCGGTGCAGCAGCGCCGCGACGATAGTTCGCAATGGGACGCGCACCGCTCCGCACGTAACTCCCACGGCGATCGCGCACACGAGAGCGAGAAGGAGAACGGCGACGATGGCTCCCGTGCGCACGCTCGGCCGGCGGGGCGCGCTGTTCGAGGATTGCGCAAGGCGGACTACTTCAGCTTCCAGGACTCACCTCCCAATGTGACCTGCACGCCCGAGCGGTATGTGAACGGTAGGGCCGGGTATCCGAAAGCCTCGCTGTAATGCTCCGAAAGAAGGTTTTGGACCTGGCTGGTGAGCTGCAGGTGCGAGCGCACAGCATAGCTTGCATTCAAGTCGATGCGTTGGTATGCCGGGTCCAGGTTGCGGTTCGGCAGCAGCATGGTCGGCATGTCGTTCGCATCGAAAGCCAGAAAATCGCTGTCGTCGCGCCTGCCCACAAGCGTTCCGGTCAGCAATGAGGCAAACCTGCCGCGCGTGAAAATCACGCCAAAGTAGCCGGAGTGCGGAGCGCGGCGGAAGGGGCGCGCGCCAATCAAGGGCGAGTAGGCCCCGATGGGCACGGTCGGGAAGAGGGGATTGTACGTTGGCCCGATGGCGTCGGAAGTGAAGGAACGCTGGACAACGGCATTGAGGTATGTGTAGCCGCCGCGCACGAAGAGCGCGCGAGAAAGCTGGACTTGCGCTTCCGCCTCGATGCCCTGGGCGCGAAATGCCTGTGAATTGACCGTCGCTCCATACGCAGCGGCCGCGGCGACAGAAGCCGGAACTCCCAGGTCGATCAGTCCTTGACTCGGGATATATTCGATGCCGTTTGTGAATTCGTTATGGAAGTAGGTGATCCCGACCTTGGCTTTTTCGCGAGCGAACTCCTGATCGACGCCTCCATCGTAGGTGCGCGACCACTCCGGGCCGATCTGCCCGACATGATATTTTGCGATCAGCCGCGATCCATTCGGGAGCGCCGCTAATTGGTCATATAAGGAGTCGGTCTGCTCAAAGATGCTGGGCTCATTTACGCCTTTGCCAAAACTCGCGCGGATGCGCGTCTCGCCCGGCATTCGCGATCGACCCGGTTGCGGCAGGACGTACGCGAGTGAAAGGCGGGGAGTGGGCACAACCCCGAACAATTGGTTGTCCTCAACTCCGGTTGCGGCGGTGTAGAAGAGTTTGCCCCCGAAATCTCCTTGAAAGAGGAGCGTGGAATTGGAGTTCCTGCGCGTAATCGCGTTGGTCGGGCCGCCGGAGTAGCCTCTTTCGTCCTCGTATTCGAAACCAACCAGCGCCATAAGATGCGGAAGAATGCGGTAATCCGACTGCGCCTCTCCGAAATCGCGATCCGTGGAAGTCGGATAGCTGTAGGGATATTGCATTGGGTACTGGAAGATGGCCTGCCCGGCAACTGTATACCCATTGGCGCCCGTGATCGTTACAGGCGCGCCCAGATAGTCTGCGACTACGCAGTTTGGATCCGACTGCGGAGCGCAACTGGCGTAGGTTACGCTGTCCTGATACTGGGGAATCCCTGTGGCCGCGAAATCCGTGTAGTTCGACCGGAGCCGCAGTCCTCCGTAGCGAACCAGGTTGCTCCAGATGGGGGTGGTTTGCGATTCGAACGTAGCCCCGAAGTACGAGTCCTCGTTCGCCTGCTTTGCGTCATCGGGGATGCCGTACAACAGAATCGCGTTCGGCTCACCGCTCATGAGCTGATCGTGACGCACAGTCGCGCGGAGCGAGGAGGTCGGCGACAGGCTCCAGCCGTAATTTCCGCTGGCGGTGGCGATGTGGAAACGGTCGCCGGGAATGCCATTGGAGGCATCGAGACGCGCGAAGTCCGTGAAGTAATCGGCGGATTTCCACTTGCCGCCAAGATTCACCTCGTCGCGGAAGCTCGCGAAATTGCCGCCGTCGCCTACGTATGTGATCTCGGGCAGAGGAGTCGAACCCGAGCGCGTTGTGAGGCTTACGACGCCGGCCATGGCGTCGGCGCCGTATACGGAGCTGTTGGGTCCGCGTAAGACCTCGATCCGGCTTACCGCCGACGAAGCGATGTCGGCAAACTCAACCGCGCCGCCAATGTCGTTCATGGGAATGCCATCCACGAGCACCTTATTGGCATCGCTGTTTCCGCCGCGAATATAGAGCGCGGTGGTTCCGCCGGGCCGCCCGGTTTGCGTAACCTGGACGCCGGGGATCCACCGCAATGCGTCCTGAACTTCGTCCGTTCGAGAAACCTGATTCGAGCCAAGCACGGTGACAGCGGCGCCTAGGTGCGATTGGAGCGTAGGAGTCGCCGTCGCAGTGACGGTCACATCCTGCGACAGACGGTTCAGCCGCAGCGTGACGTCGCATACGGCCGTTTTGGAGCTTGCGGAAAGAACCGCTTCAGATGCACCCGCATCGAAACCGGGCGCAAGGACTCGAATCGCATAGGTCCCAGTGGAGGGAACGGCGGCAGTGTAGCGGCCGTTCTCATCGGTTGTAGCCGTTAGGACTTTGCTGTTGTGCGACATTACCTCCACGGTTGCTCCGCGGACAACGGCGCCCGTGGGATCGACCACCGTTCCGGAAATCGACGCACCGCCGTCGAGCGCAGGCAGTTTTCCGCCGAGACAGAGAGCAAAAGTCAAACAAAGAAAGTTTCGAACGCGAAGCATGAATTCCCCTCGGAATGTTTTCGCGCAGGACCGGTCTCCTGACTTGCGTTTCGCCGAACCTGCCCGCCTTCCCGGAGTGTGTCTCCAGTGGCTTTCTGGGCCGGTTCTCCACGCTTACAGTTACGGGGTAGTGGCGGATTTACACCGCGCTTCCCGAGCATCCTGCGAGTTGCGTGTTGTGGATGGCGGAGGGTTGACCGCCGCCTTATGGGTGAAGTTCGTTCGCTAAATCCTCCATGGCGTAAATGGCTGCGGGGCTGGGCAATTCAATGCGCTTGTCCACGTAGAACACGCGCCTCTCGCGCACCGCGGAGAGCGCCCGCCATCCCGGACGGGTTTTCAATGCAGAGAGCGAGATTCCGGAGCCCTTGATCAGGAGCAATGCATCGGGGTTGCGGACAAGAATCGCCTCCAGACTAACCTGTGGCCACTCCTGGGCAAGATCGCGGGTAATGGAGATTCCGCCCGCCATCTCGATGAGTTCGGTAAGGAAAGCGTGTCGGCCAACCGTGATGATCGGGTCGTACCAGATGGGCATAAAGAGCCGGACAGCCGGCTTGCCCTGGATGCGCTGCCGTACGGACTGCTCTCGCGCCTGCAAATCGCGCAGCAGCGTGGCCGCTTCGGCATTCCGGTTCAGCGCACGCCCGAGACCGAGAATGGAATTGTGAATGCCGGCAATCCCGTGGGGATCGACCATGAACACTGGAATGCCGTAATGGACCAGTTGATCGATGGCAGGGAGCTGGTTGATGTCTCCGGCGCCGAGCACGAGGTCCGGATGCAAGGCGACGATCTTTTCGAGCGATGGATGGAGCGGGGCGCCGATCGAGGGCTTCTGTGCGGCTTCGGCCGGATAGAGAGTGAAGTCTGAAACGGCGATCACATCGGATCCGGCGCCGAGACTGTACACATCGTCCACAAGGCAGGGGGCAAGGCAAATGAGCTTGTGCGGATGCTCCGGAACCACCACCGTGCGGCCGATTCCGTCCGTGAGCGTGCGCGAGGCCATGCAAGCCGCGGGGCTCAAAAAAAACAGCAGCAGGAGCAAACGTCTCATCGCGCCCCCGCTCTGCAATCGGCCTCCTGCTTAGCCGCGGCGACGATGCGCTCTGCAAAATCAGGAGCGCCGCGGAAGCGCAAGTGTGCGGGTCCTTCGCTCTTGCGGCGCGCGCTCTTGCGGCGCACCGCATCCTCGGAAGCGCGAGCAGTTGTGATGAAGGTCACATGCGACGCGCAGGAAGCAACCGCAAGCCGGCTCTTTCCGCTGCGCACGCCTCCCCCCACGCGCGTCACGCGGTTTCGGTGCGGCTCCTGCATATGCGGCCTCTACGCGGACATGGACGTCTCGCGGCGAAGCGGGATGCTCAGGCAGCTTTCAATGCGGTAAAAGAACCGCGAGGAATGCTCTCCAACTCTCCCATCGAAGCTGGATTCGCCCGGAAGTGATCTGGCCGGTCTCCTGACTTACACCTCAATCGAACTGTGAGCGCCTTCCCGGAAGTGCCATAGAATGCGTTTGCGCCAAGACCATCGCCCATTGTTGCCCACGCCGCGAGCATTGGTGTTATGCTGCCTGTAGAGCAGGCTTGGCAGGCCATCGAAGACG
>JAPTUI010000334.1 GCA_028067895.1 Pseudomonadota bacterium
TATCCGGGGATCTGTCCCAACCTCGACACCGATCATGCGCCGCTGGTGCGCCTGTACCGCAAGGTGCGTGAGCTGCCCGGGATCCGCAAGGTGCTCATCGCCTCGGGCGTGCGCTACGACCTCGCGATGCAGTCCCCCGAGTACGTCCGGGAGCTCGCGCAGCACCACACCGGCGGCTATCTCAAGATCGCCCCGGAGGCGATCTCCGAGGGGCCGCTCGCGATGATGATGAAGCCGGGGATCGGCGCGTACTATCGCTTCAAGGAGCTGTTCGACCGCTACTCGCGCGAGGCCGGCAAGGAGCAGTACCTGATCCCGTATTTCATTGCGGCGCATCCGGGTACGCGCGACGAAGACATGCTCGAGCTCGCTCTGTGGCTGAAGCGCAATGGCTTTCGCGCCGACCAGGTCCAGGCGTTCCTGCCCTCGCCAATGGCCAGTGCGACGGCCATGTATCACTCGGGCAAGAACCCGCTGAAGCGCGTCCGCCGCAGCGGCGGGGAGGTGCACATCCCGAAGGGCCTGAAGGTGCGCCGTCTGCACAAGGCATTCCTGCGCTACCACGATGCGAACAACTGGCCGATGCTGCGCGAGGCACTGCGCAGGATGGGGCGCGCGGACCTCATCGGCAGCGGCAAGCACCAGCTCGTGCCGGCCTTCCAGCCGCTGGGGACCGGCCAGGCGCACGAAGGGCGCCGCGCCGAGCGCCCGGGCGGGCGCCCCGGACCGCGCCCGCAGCCGTTTCGCACGCAGCACACCGGGCTGCCGCGCACCCCGCGGCGCTGAGCGGCGGACGGCCGCCGTGACTTGCGCCCATCCGCTCGATCGCCCCGTCTGGGCGAGTCTGACCACTCACCATGAGCCGTTTGCGGCCGGCGGGCCGCTCGCACGGCGCTACCGTGCCGAGTACAACGTGTTCGCCGGTCAGGCGGACGAATCGCCGGAGGCGCTTGCCGCGCTCGGTGCGCTGGTCGGTCCCGGCGAGCAGGTGTGCATCGCGCAGGCGACGCCGGTGACGGTGCCGGCGGGGCTGCGGGTGCACAAGAGTCTCCAGGGCGTGCAGCTGACGGCCCCCGCGGCGCTCGGGGTACCCGAGGGTGCTGAGCCGCTGCTCGTGCTCACCGAACGCGACGCGCCGGAGATGTTCGCGCTCGCCCAACTCACCGAGCCGGGGCCGTTCGCGCCGCGCACTCACGCCCTCGGCCGCTTCCTCGGCATCCGCATCGACGGGCGGCTTGTCGCCATGGCCGGGGAGCGCTTCCGCTGGCCCGGCTACACCGAGGTGAGTGCCGTGTGCACTCATCCGGAGTTTCGCGGCCGGGGATTTGCGCGCCGTCTCACCGCCGCGGTCACCGCGGCGATCCACCAGCGCGGCGAGCGGGCGTTCCTGCAGGCCTGGAAGACCAACACGCCGGCGATCACGCTGTACCAGTCGCTCGGCTTTGAGATCCGCGCCGAGATGAATGTGCGCGTGCTGGTCCGCGCGACGTCTGACTGAGCGGCGCGCGCGGCGCGGAATTCGGATCAGTCTGCGCCGCTGGTGCGCATCACCGAGACAAGCGCCGTCGCGACGTGCGGTCCGCCATACCAAAACCGCCAGCCGAGTGCCCGATGCTGCACGAGCGTGCCGGGCTGTGCGGCGAGGAAGCGCCGCTACGTCTGGCTGTGGCCGATGTCGGCGATCAGGGCCGTGCCGCCTGGTTTGAGCCCCCGCAGGATCTCGGCGAGCGCCCGCTCGCGCTGCGCTGCGCCGACGATGTTGTGAATGGCGAGACTGTGGGTGACGACCTCGAAGCTGCAGTCCGGAAACGGCAGCGCCCGCATGTCGGCGGTGCGCAGCGTCACGCGCTCCCGGACGCCCTCGAGTTCCGCGTTGCGCAGCGTCGCCTGATCGTTGTTGCCCGAATGGTCCTTTGCCGACCACAGGTCGATGCCCACGGCCTGTCCCTGCGCCAGCCGCTGCGCGGCGAGCAGCAGGACCGCATCCCGGCCGCAACCGACATCGAGTACTCGCTCCTCGCCGTGCAGCGCCAGGCCGTCGATTGGTGCGGCCCACACGGCGAACTTGCCGCGCCGGGTGCTCCAGAGGTGGCTGCAGGTCATCGGTGCGCAGACAACGGCGATCGCTGCGAATGCCGCGTTGAACGTGGCGTAGGCCGTCAGCACGAGGGGGGTGCGGCGGTGGCGCCGAGCGCCGCGGCCGCCAGACCGTACAGGACGTGGGGCGCATCGATACCGTAGTGGCCGTGACCTGTGGCGGTCATGAATGGGGCCGTGGCGAGGCTACGGGGAAGGCGAGGATCCCGACGAGACTCCGGGGGCTTGCATGCACCGCACGACCGACGCCAGAACTTGCGGCGCGCTGCCCCCGCGAGTCGCCCTGACTGCGTTATCCCCCTTGGCGCGATCGTAACTGAAACACAACCGACCTGCCTCAGGCGTGTCGGCTCGCGGCGGCTTGCGGCGGGTCGGGCGGGCGGATGAGAATGCTCCGGTCGCCTGCGGCGGCGGCGCCGGGTCGACGATCCGGCCGGTCATACAGGGGCAGATCATGGCGAGCATCAAAACAGTAGTGGCGGCCGTGGCGGGACTCGCCGCCGGCTTGGGGGGGTGCGGCACGGCTCTGGCAGGGTCCTTTCAGCTGAAGGATGTGGCCCGCATTGTCACGCTCAGTGACCCGCGGATCTCCCCTGATGGGCGCCAGATCGCCGTCGTGGTGTCCCGTCCCGATGCGAAGACCGACAAGCCCGATCAGCAGATCGATCTGATCGACGTGACGGGCGGTACGTTGCGGCCGCTGACGCGCTACCGCATCGGTGTGCACGCGCCGCGCTGGTCGCCGCGCGGGCACCGGCTCGCGTTCATCGCGAGCGTCCCCGCGGTGCCTGGGCGCAAGAGCGGCAGCGCGGCCAAGCCGCACGCGCAGGTGTTCGTGATGCCTATGGACGGCGGCGATGCGCTGCAAGTCACCCACGCGCCGCGTGGCATCCTGTCGTTTGCCTGGAGTCCTGGCGGCGGCCGCATCGCCTACATCGCGAAGAACGAGCCGCCGAACGCCGCGGCGCTCAAGGCGCACGACAACGTGTTTCGGGTCACCGACAACAACTTCATGGTGCACCGGGCCGCGGCACGTGCCGAGTTGTGGGTCGTTCCGAGCGTCGGTGGCGCCGCGCGTCGACTGACCGACGGCGCGTTCAGCCTCGACACCGACCAGCAGGACCCGCAGCCGGCGCCGGCCTGGAGTCCGCACGGCCACTCGATCGCGTTCGCGCGCTTCCCGGATCCGTTCTGGGCACTGTCGTTCAAGTCCGTCATCGACACCGTCCCGGCCGCCGGCGGCGAGAGCGCACCGCTCGTGCCGCTGCAGGGCTCGATCCTGGCGCACTACGCACCGGCCGGCGGTGCACTCGCGTTCATGCGGCCGCGTAACGGCGATGAGAACAACGGCACGGCCGTCTACGTAGCGCTCGGCAGCACGACTTTCGATGCGACGCATGCGCTGGCTCGCAATGTTGATGCGTACGCATGGATGCCGGGCGGACGCAGCCTGTTGCTCACCGGCGAGGACGGCACGCGCTCGGTGCTGTGGCGCCAACCGCTGCAGGGGCCAGCTCGCCGACTCGATCTCGGCGACATCGATATCGTCAGTCCGCCGAGTGTGGCCAAGACCGGTGCGATCGCGTTCATCGGCCGCACCGCGACGCATGCCGATGAGCTCTACGTGATGACCTCGAGCGCCGCGCTCCCGCGGCGGCTGACCGACGTGAACGGCTTTTTGGACGCGCTCGCGCTCGGGCGCAGCACCACCGTGCGCTGGCGGGGCCCGGGTGGCTTTCACGAGGACGGCGTGCTCACGTATCCGCCGCAAGACCCGCCGGCGCACCGCGATCCGCTCGTGCTGCTGATCCACGGCGGACCGGAAGGTGCCTCGACCTCGGCGTTCTCCTCGCTCGCGCAGCTGTTGGCGGCGCACGGCTTTCTGGTCTTTCAGCCCAATTACCGGGGCAGCACCAATCTTGGTGATGCCTACCAACATGCGATCTACCGCGACACCGGCGCCGGTCCGGGCCGGGATGTGATGGCCGGGCTCGCGGCCGTCGAGCGGCTCGGCATCGTCGATCGGCGGCGCATCGGGGTGAGCGGCTGGTCCTACGGCGGTTACATGACCGACTGGCTGACGAGTCATTATCCGCGGGTGTGGCGCGCGGCCGTTGCCGGCGCGGCGCTGAACGACTGGGTGATGGACTACACCATCGCGTACTACCAACAGGGCGATGAGTACTTTTTCGGCGGCTCGCCCTGGACGGCCAAGGACTATCGCATCTGGCGCGCGCAGTCGCCGATCACTTACGCCCGTCGGGTCAAGGCCCCGACGCTCATCATGGGTGACGTGTTCGATCCGAACGTGCCGCTGGTCAACAGCTACGAGTGGTATCACGCGCTGCGCGACAACGGGGTCACGGTCAGGTTCTACGCCTACCCGGCGCACACCCATTTCCCCTCGGACATCGATCGGCAGATGGACGTGATGCGCCGCTGGGTCGGCTGGATGCGGCGGTACCTGCAGTGAGTGGCGACGAGCGGGACTCATCGCCGCTGCGTCCCGCCGCGGTGGCCGATGCTGCGGAGCTGGCGCGCTTGTCCGCGCAGCTCGGCTATCCGAGCGATGCCGTCGCGATGCGCCAGCGCCTCGAGCGGCTCACGGCACGCACCGATCATGCCGTTTTCGTGGCGAGCGCGGGCGAGGGCGCGTCACTCGCCGGCTGGGTTCACGTGGGCGCAGGTCTGTGGCTCGAGTCCGGCGAGTGCGCGGAGATCCTCGGGCTCGTGGTCGATGCGGCGGCACGCCGCGGCGGCGTCGGCCGCCGGCTCGCCGCGGCCGCCGAGCGCTGGGGCCGTGCGGCGGGATTCGAGCGGATCGTGGTGCGCTCGAACGCGGTGCGGCCCGAGGCGCATGCCTTCTACCCGTCGCTCGGGTACGCCCTGGAGAAGACCCAGCGGGTGTACGGCAAGGCGCTCAGCCCGTGAGCCGCCGGTGCGGGGCGCGGATGCGCTAGGGGAAAGCCACACTTTCGGGGCCGCAGCCGGACGGACTACCGTGGTGCGGTCGGGTCCTGACCCCCGGGGGCGCCCATGCACACCAGACCATCGGCGGTGCGGCCGGGCCGCGTGGCGGCCGGCCAGGCGGCCAGAGGGCTGCCGCGCCCGTGCAGCGCGGCGCGCAGCCTGCTGATCCGCGCCCTGCAGCGGCGGCAGACGACCCGCGCCTTCAGCGCGCGCAAGCTCTCGGCCGAGATGCTCTCGGAGCTGCTCTGGGCCGCTTTCGGCGTCAATCGCCCGCAGGGACCCTGCGGCGGCGTCGGCCGCACCGCGGCCTCGGCGAGCAACTCCCAGGAGATCGACGTCTATGTCGCTCTGGCCGATGGGACCTACCGCTACGACGCGCTGGCGCATCGTCTGGAGCTCACCGCGCCCGGAGACCTGCGGGCGCTCGCGATCGGCCGCCGGCAGTCCAAGGCCGACCCGGGCGCCGGTGCGCCCGTGCGGCTGATCTACGTCGCGGACCTGGAACGTCTGGTGCATACGCGCGGCGTGCAGGAGCCGGGTCTGCGCAACCCGGACATGCAGCACGCGTACGCCTGCGTCGACACCGGTCTGATCGCCGCCAACGTCTACCTGTTCGCCGCCGCCACGGGTCTCGGCGCGTGGTTGCACAATTGCGACCGGGAGCGCCTGGCGGCACGTCTGGCGCTGCGGGCCGGACAGCGTGTACTGTTCGCACAGACGGTCGGACATCCACAGCGCCGTTCCCGGGGAGGGCGTTCATGAAGCTAGACGGCAACACGGTGCTGATCACCGGCGGCGGCAGCGGCATCGGGCTGGCGCTGGCGGCGGCGCTGCTCAAGCGCGGCAACGAAGTGATCATCTGCGGACGCAGTGCCGATCGGCTCGCCGCCGCCAAGCGCTGGTATCCCGCGCTGCACACCAAGACGGCGGACCTGTCCGACCTCGCCGGCTGTCAGGAACTGTCACTCTGGGCGGCCGACCGCTTCGAGCGGCTCAACATCCTGATCAACAATGCCGGCATCCAGCGCGACATCGACTTCTCGCGCGGCGCCACCGAGTTTCTCTCCGGGGACAACGAGTTGCGCATCGATCTAGAGGCTCCGATCCTGCTCTCGGGCCTGATGGTGCCGCTGCTCACCGGCAAACGGCCCGCCGCCATCATCAACGTGAGCTCGGGTCTCGCGTTCGTGCCCTCGGCGCGCACACCAGTGTACAGCGCCGCGAAGGCCGGACTGCACGCCTTCAGCATGGCGCTGCGCCACCAGCTCATGCCGATCGGCATCCAGGTGTTCGAAGTCGTGCCGCCGGCGATCAACACCGGCCTGAATCCGGAGGGGCGAGCGCGCCGGCCGCACTTGAAAATGGACCTCGAGGCGTCCGAGTTCGCCGCCGTGGTGATGGCCGACCTCGAGAGCGACGTTGCGGAAATCGGTTATGGGTTCAGTGCCGATGTCATGCGCGCCTCGCGGAGCGAGATCGACCGGCGCTTCGCACAACTGAACGCGCCCTGAGGACGCCGTGTCGGCCCGGTTGCCGGCACGCCGGGCGCGCGGATAATGCACCCATGAGAGCGTTTGTGATCGCGCTGACCGCGCTGTTCGCTGCGGTGCTCGCCCCGGCCCGGGCCGGCAGCGCCCCGCCCGCGGTGTCGGGTGAGCCTGCGGTCGGGCTCGAGCTGCAGGGCGCGATCGGGCCGGCCACGGCGCACTACATCGTGCAGGGGCTGCGCACCGCTGCAGCGCACAGCGCCCCCTTCGTCATCCTGCGCATCGACACTCCGGGCGGGCTCGAGACCTCGATGCGTGAGATCATCAAGGCCATCCTGGCCGCACCGATGCCGGTCATCGGTTATGTCGCGCCCGCCGGTGCCCGCGCTGCGAGCGCCGGGACCTACATCCTCTACGCCTGCTCGATCGCGGCGATGGCGCCGGCGACCAATGTCGGGGCGGCCACCCCGGTGTCGCTCGGCGGCGGAACACCCGCGCCGGCGCACATGAACGCCGAGCAGCGCAAGATTCTCAATGATTCCGTGGCCTACATCCGTTCGCTCGCCGAGCTGCGCGGGCGCAACGTGAAGTGGGCCGAGCAGGCGGTGCGCGGCGCGGCGAGCCTGCCCGCCCAGGATGCGCTGCGCCGGCACGTGATCGACCTCATCGCTCCGAGCGTCCCGAGCCTGCTGAGGCAGCTCGATGATCGCGCCATCACGCTGCACGGCCGCACGGTTCGTCTGGCGAGCGCCGGGACGCAGGTCGTGTGGCGGGCCCCGGGCTGGCGCACCCGGGTACTCGCGGTCATCACCCACCCGATGATCGCCTACGGGCTGCTGCTCGTCGGCCTCTGGGGGCTGATCTTCGAGGGCTTCCATCCGGGCGGCGTGCTGCCCGGCGTGGTCGGCGTAGTGGCGCTGCTGGTGGCCCTGTTCGCCTTTCAGCTGCTGCCGACGGACTTCGCGGGATTGGCGCTGATCGCCGTCGGATCCTTTCTGATGGCGGCCGAGTTCTTCTTCCCGACCTACGGCTCGCTCGGCATCGGCGGACTGATCGCCTTCGTGATCGGCTCGCTGGTGCTGTTCGACTCCGGTGCGCCGGGGATGCACATCAGCCGGGCCGTGATTGGGGCGCTCGCCACGGTCGGCGGTGGGGTCATTCTCGGGATCGTGTATCTTGGCACTCGCGCCCAGCGGCGCCCGCCGGTGGCGGGCGTGCAGGCCATGGTGGGTGGGATAGTCGAAGCGCAGGAGGACATCGAGGCGTACGGCCGGGTCCGCTACGGCGGGGAGTTGTGGAATGCGCACGCCGCCTCGCCCCTGAAGCGTGGCGAGCAGGCGCGGATCGTGAAGGTCGAAGGGTTGCAGGTGTGGGTCGAGCCGCTCTGATGCGCCCTCGCCCCGCGCGGAGGTTCACATGTCGTATTTTCTGATCGTCGTGATCGTGCTGATCGCGCTGCTCGTGATCAGCTCGGTGCGGGTGCTGAACGAATACGAGCGGGCGGTGATGTTCACGCTCGGGCGCTTCACCGGCATCCGCGGCCCCGGCATCATCCTGCTCTGGCCGCTGATCCAGCGCATGAGCAAGGTGGACCTGCGCGTCATCGTGCTCAACGTGCCGAAGCAGGACATCATCACGCACGACAACGTGTCGGTGAAGGTGAACGCGGTCGTCTACTTCCGCATCGTCGATCCGAGCAAGGCCATCATCCAGGTGGCCAACGCCTGGGATGCCACCAGCCAGGTGGCGCAGACCACACTGCGCTCGGTGCTCGGTCAGCACGAGATGGACGACCTACTCTCGCAGCGCGACAAGCTCAACGCCGACATCCAGCGGATTCTCGACGAGAGCACCGAGGCCTGGGGCATCAAGGTGGCCAACGTCGAGCTGAAGGACGTCGATCTGGACGAGAGCATGGTGCGGGCCATGGCGCGCCAAGCGGAAGCGGAGCGAAATCGGCGCGCCAAGGTGATCAACGCCGAGGGCGAGCGCCAGGCCGCACAGACCCTGGTCGAGGCCGCGCAGGCGCTCGCGCAGCAGCCGAGCGCGATGCAGCTGCGCTACCTGCAGACGCTCGCAGACATCTCGCACGACAAGTCGCAGCTGATCGTTTTTCCCCTGCCGCTCGATCTGATCGGGCCGCTGCTGAACCGCGGCGGCATGCCACCGAAGGGCTGAGGCACGATGGGGCAGCAGTCCTCGCTCGGTCGTCTGCCGGTGGTGGCGGGTGCGGCATTGCTGGCGCTCGCGACCATCGCCGGCGCAGTCGGGGCGCATGCGCTGCCGCACGACTGGAGCGCGCAGCGGGCGCACATCTACAACATCGCGGTGCGTTACCAGTTCTTCCAGTCGCTCGGTCTGCTCGCGATGGGCGTATGGCTCGGCACGCGCAACTTCGAGACGCTGCCGAGCCAGAGGCGCCTCAGGCTCCAGCGGTGCGCGAGGGTCTCCCGAACGCTGTTCCTGGGGATCATTTTGTTTTCCGGCAGTCTCTACGGGCTCGCGTTGCACGCCCCGCGCTGGGTCGGGCTGCTCACGCCCATCGGCGGTGCGCTCATGATCGTCGCCTGGGGAGTGTTCGCCGTGGAAGCCTGGCGCAGCTGATTGCCGGTCGCAGTGCACGAGTCGGGTCTGCCCATCGATGCGGCGCTGCCGGCGTTGCGCGCTGCACTGGCTGCGCACGGGGCCGTGGTGCTGACCGCGCCGCCCGGCGCCGGCAAGAGCACGGTCGTGCCGCTGGTGCTGCTCGGGGAGCCCTGGGCCTGGGGCAAACGCATCCTCATGCTCGAACCACGGCGCCTCGCGGCGCGCGCGGTCGCCGAGCGCATGGCGCGCACGCTCGGCGAGCCGGTCGGGCGTACGGTCGGCTACCGCATGCGGCGCGACACGCGCGTCTCGAAGGACACCCGCCTCGAGGTGCTCACCGAAGGGGTGCTGGTGCGGATGCTGCAGAGCGATCCGGCGCTCGAGGGTGTGGCGGCGGTGCTGTTCGATGAGTTTCACGAGCGCAACCTGCAGGCCGATCTGGCCCTCGCGCTCGCGCTCGATGCGCGCGAGACCCTCGGCGCCCCGGTGAAGTTCCTCATCATGTCCGCCACGCTCGAGGCGGACGGGGTCGCGGCCTTGCTCGGGGCTGCGCCGGTGGTGCGCGCCGCCGGCCGCGCGTTCCCGGTCGAAACGCGTTACGCGGGCACGGGCGCGCCTCCGTTGCCGGATGCACTCGCCCGCGGCACGGCGAGTCCCGAACAGGCCCTCGCCCGTCTGGTGCTGCGAGCACTCGGGGAGACGCACGGCGACGTGCTGGTGTTTCTGCCCGGGGCGCGCGAAATCCGGCGCGTCGCGGCTCTGCTTCAGAGCGCCGGGGCCGGGGCGCGCATCCTGCCGCTCTATGGCGAGCTGTCCGCCGAGGCGCAGGACGCGGCGCTCACACCGGTCGCGGGCGTGCGCCGCGTCGTGCTCGCCACCAACATCGCCGAGACCAGCCTCACGCTCGAGGGGGTGCGGGTGGTGGTCGACTCCGGGCTGGTGCGCCGCCTGCGCTTCGATCCCAACACGGGAATGAGTCGCCTCGAGCTCGAGCGGATCTCGCGCGCCTCGGCCGAGCAGCGTCAGGGCCGCGCCGGGCGGCTCGAGGCCGGCGTGTGCTACCGGCTCTGGAGCGAGGCGGCGCACCGCTCGCTCGCCCCGTTCACGCCGCCGGAGATTCTGGAGGCGGATCTCGCCGCGCTTGCGCTCGAGCTGGCGCAGTGGGGCGCGCACGAGGCCGGCGCGCTGCGATGGCTCGATCCGCCGCCGGCGGCACTGCTGCACAGCGCCCGCGATCTGCTCGCGCGGCTCGGGGCGCTCGATGCGCGCGGGCGCATCACCGGGCACGGTCGGGAGATGGCGCGCCTGGCCGTCCATCCGCGGCTTGCGCACATGCTGCTCTGTGCCCGTGAGCTCGGTGCCGTGGCGCTCGCGGCGGACCTTGCGGCGCTGCTCGCCGAGCGTGATCTGCTGCGCAGCGGCGGCCGGGATGCCGATATCCGCACGCGCCTGGACATTCTGCGCGGCGAGGCGCCGCTCGGCGACACGGACCGAGGGGCACTCGCGGCCGTCCGGGCGCAGGCCCGCGAGTTCGTCCGCCAGCTCGGCGCGCCAGCGTCCGCCCGCCCGAATGCCGAGTCCGCTGGCGCGCTGCTCGCGCTGGCCTTCCCCGACCGCATCGGGGCGTTGCGCGCCGGCGGAGAAGGACGCTTCACGCTCGCCAACGGCCGCGGCGCGCACTTCAGCGAAGCGCAGAGCCTCGCCGGCCAGCCGCTCATCGTCGCGGTGCATCTGGATGACCGAGCGCGCGACGCGCGCATCCTGCTCGCCGCGGCGCTCGAGCGTGAGGCGCTCGAGGCGGTGATGCCCGGGGCGCTCGAGCGGCGCGAGACTGTCGAGTGGAACCGGCGCGAGCAGGCCGTGGTGGCGCGGCGTGAGCTGCGCCTCGATCAGCTGCTGCTCGAATCGCACCCACTCGCCGAGGTGGCGACCGAGCGGACCCGTGAGGCGATGCTGACCGGGCTGCGCGATCTGGGTCTCGAGGCGCTGCCCTGGGAGCGCGAGTCCCGCGAACTGCAGGCGCGCGTTGCGCTGGTGCGCGGCCTCGGCGGGTCTTATGCCCAGTGGCCCGACCTCGCCGATGCGGCGCTCGCCGAGTCGCTCGAAGACTGGCTCGCCCCCTGGCTCGACGCGGTGACCCGCCGCGAGCACCTCTCGCGCCTGCCGCTCGCCGAGGCGCTACGTGCCCGGTTGGGTTGGCAGCGCCTGCGCGAGCTCGATGCGCTCGCCCCGACGCACCTCAGCGTGCCGAGCGGCTCGCAGATCCGCATCGAATACCTCGATGAGAGTGCGCCGGTCGTCGCCGTGCGCCTGCAGGAGGTGTTCGGGCTCACCGAGACGCCCCGCCTCGCCGGCGGGCGAGTGCCCGTCACCTTCAAACTGCTCTCCCCGGCGCACCGACCGGTGCAGGTGACGCGCGACTTGGCCAGGTTCTGGCGCCGCGGGTCCGCCGAGGTGCGCAAGGACCTGCGCGGACGCTACCCGAAGCATCACTGGCCGGAGGATCCGCTCACGGCCGAACCCGTGCGGGGCGTGCGGCGGCGGCCCTGAGCCGGTACACTTCACGCCCAACATCACCCCAGCCGCGCACCGCTCAGCAGGGAGACATGACGACACAGAGAGCCGAGGCCGCCGCAGCGCCGGCCATCGACATCCGTTTCGGACAGGTGGGTCTGATCCAGGTGCTTATCTGGACGACCGATCCGGGGGCCATCCTTGATGAGCTCACGGGGCGGGTGGCCACGGCGCCGAAGTTCTTCCAGCGCACCGCCGTGGCGGTGGACGTCGGGCCGCTCGGCCGCGAGCCGTCGGTCGAGGAGATGCGCGGGGTACTGGAGGCGGTGCGCCGCGCCGGGATGGCTCCGGTCGGACTCGCCAGCGGGCCGGCGGCCGCCCAGGCGCTGAGTGAGCCGCTCGATTTGCCGCTGCTGCCGCCGTTTCGCGAGTTCCATCCGCCGGCCGAGGCGCTCGGACGCTCCGCGCGGCGCGTCGAACCGGTACCGGTGGACATCGAGCCGGAGGGTGTCGCGGCGCAGGTGCACACGCACCCGGTGCGCTCCGGCCAACGCACGTATGCGCGCGGGCGCGACTTGGTCGTCACCGCCATGGTGGGCGCCGGTGCGGAAGTGATCGCCGACGGCTGCGTGCACGTGTACGGCGCGCTGCGCGGACGGGCAGTGGCGGGCGCGCGCGGTGACACCACCGCGCGGGTGTTTTGCCAGGAATTTCACGCCGAGCTGGTGTCGATCGCCGGCGTGTTCCGCGTCTTCGAGACGTTGCCGCCAGAGCTCGCGGGCAAACCCGTGCAGGCGTGGCTGGATGGCGACGTCTTGCGTTTCGAGCGCCTGGGCGTTTGAGTATGCCTGGGGCAGTGAACCTCATTCTAGGAGCGAGCTTTGACTGAAATCATCGTGGTGACCTCTGGCAAGGGCGGGGTCGGCAAGACCACCACCTCGGCCAGCATGGCCTGCGGACTGGCGCGGCGCGGCAAGCGCGTGGCCGTCATCGACTTCGACATCGGCTTGCGCAACCTCGACCTGATCATGGGGTGCGAGCGGCGCGTGGTGTACGACTTCGTCAATGTCATCAACGGCGACTGCACCCTCAAACAGGCGCTGATCAAGGACAAGCGCATCGAGACGCTGTTCGTGCTGGCCGCGTCTCAGACGCGGGACAAGGACGCGTTGACCGAAGAGGGCGTGCGCAAGGTGCTCGATGAGCTCATCGCCGATGGGTTCGACTACATTCTCTGCGACTCTCCGGCCGGTATCGAGAAGGGGGCGCACCTGGCGATGTACTTCGCCGATCGCGCCGTCGTCGTCGTCAACCCGGAAGTCTCCTCGGTGCGCGATTCCGATCGCATTCTCGGGCTGCTCTCGAGCAAGACCCACCGCTCCTCCAACGGCAACGGCGGCGTCAAGGAGCACCTGCTGCTCACCCGCTACAACCCGCGGCGCGTGGCCAACGGGGAAATGATGAGCGTCGGGGACGTGCAGGAGATCCTCGGTCTTGACGTGATCGGGGTGGTCCCGGAGTCCCCCGACGTGCTGGCGGCCTCCAACGCCGGCGTGCCGGTGATCCTCAACGAGGACAGCACGGCGGCGGCGGCCTACTCCGATGCGGTGGCCCGCCTGCTCGGCGAGGAGCTGCCGCTGAGGTTCCTCGAAGAACCCAAGCGCGGCTTCTTTGCGCGCATGTTCGGAGGCTGACCATGGGTCTGTTGGCCATGTTTCGCAGCAAGCCCTCCACCGCGAACATCGCCAAGGAGCGCTTGCGCATCATCGTCGCGCAGGAGCGCGGCGGCCGCGGGGGACCGGACTACCTGCCTCTGCTCAGGCGTGAGCTGCTGCAGGTGATCCACAAGTACGTCAACGTGGACCCGGAGGCGGTGCAAATCAATCTCGAGCGCGAAGCCGGGCACGAAGTGCTCGAATTCAGCGTCGCGCTGCCGGAGAAGCCCGGCGCCTGAGGCGCGGCCGGGCGCCTTCCCGGCCTTGCTTCCTGCCCCGATCCGGCGCTTTGAGTCCCGGCTCGCCGCCCGTCTGGTGCGCACACTTGCTGAGGACCCGAGTGCGTCAGCGCCGAATGCGGCTTTGGGGTCGCCGCATCAGCAACGTAATGCTGCAGCTCGCGCTCGGCAGTCCGGGGGCATCTGCGTCACGGGAGCCACCCGCGAGCGTGGGGTTCTGCCAGACCGTTCCGTCGAGTGACGAGATCCAGAGCCACAGCGCGCGGTTGCACTGTCTCAGGGGCGACTGGCACGCTAAGCTTGGGATGGGATCCGAAGCGTGGGGATATCGGAATGTTGCTGAACGAACCGGACAAGGATTGGGAGAAGATCGGCCGAAAGGATCCGTACTTCGGTGTCCTCAGGCATCCTCAATATCGAACCCGAAGCCTGACCCCTGAGGCCCGCGAGCAGTTCTTCCAATCCGGCGAGGCGCGCATCCGAACCGTCCTCGGCACGATCGATCGGCATCTGGGTGTCGCATTGACGCCGCGGCGGGTGCTGGATTTCGGCTGTGGCGTCGGCCGGTTGCTGATCCCGCTCGCACGGCGCTCGGGTGAGGCGGCCGGCGTCGATATCTCGGAGTCGATGTTGGCCGAAGCCCGGCGTAACTGCGCGGCTCAGGGGGTGGACAATGTCCGGTTGGCGCGCGATCTCTCTGCGTTGGACGGATCATACGATTTCATCCACTCCCACATCGTCTTTCAACACATGAAGGTTGCGCGGGGAGAAGCGGTATTTGCGCAGCTGCTGGAGCGTCTGACGCCGGGGGGCGTCGGTGTGGTGCACTTCACGTACGCCAAGAGTCGATTCGGGCAGACGCTGAGCGGGATCGTCGTCTCGCGCGTTCCGCTCGGATCGTATCTGTTCAACCTGTTCAAGGGGATGCGGCCATGGGCGCCGCACCTGCAGATGAACAATTACCGTTTGAACCGGCTGTTCTCGATGCTGCAGCGCGCGCGCATCGCCGATCTGCACGTGGAATTCACCGATCACGGCGGCTATCTCGGCACCGTGTTGTATTTCAGGAAGCCTTGAGCGCCGCTGGCGCACTCCTCGCGCTTCGCGGCAGTCGGGCGCGAGCCGGTTCCCCGTTGACTTGGGCCATGAGGCAGCGGGCGTCTCGAGGCCGCCCGCTGCGCACTAACAAACGCCGCCGCCCTGTTCCGCCGGTGCCGCGTTTGCGCGGAACAGGCCGAACAGTTCCCGTCCCATGCCGAAGGCGTTGGCCGAAAGATCGGCGCTCGCGCATTCCCGCCGGCCCCACGCTTCCTCATTGACACGGGCTTCGAGCACGCCGGTGCGGCTGTCGAGCCGGATCACGTCGCCGTCGCGCAGCTTGGCGATCGGGCCGCCACAGACGGCATCGGGCGTCAGATGGATCGCCGCGAGCACGACGCCCGAGGCGCCGGACATGCGCCCGTCCGTGATCAGCGCGACGCGATGCCCCTTGCTCTGCAGCGAGGTCAGCGCCGGCGTCAGTCCGTGCAATTCCGGCATGCCGTTGGCGCGCGGCCCCTGGTAGCGCACGACCACCACCACGTCGTGGTCGAGCTCACCCTGTTTGAAGGCGCGCTCGACGTCCTCCTGGCTGTGAAAGATCCGCGCCGGCGCCTCGATCGAGCGGTACTCGGGCTTGACTGCCGACACCTTGACCACCGCACGCCCGAGGTTGCCCTGCACCAGTTTCAGGCCGCCGTCGGCGCTGAACGGATCGGCGGCGCTGCGCAGCACCTCTGTGTCCCCGCTGCGTTCGGGCGCCTCGCGCCAGGCGAGTCCCTGTTCGCCGAGCCAGGGCTCCTGCGCGTAGCGCGCGAGGCCCGCGCCGGCCACGGTGAGCGCGTCGGCGTGCATCAGTCCGGCCTGCAGCAGCTCGCGCACCAGCAGGCCCATGCCGCCGGCGGCGTGGAAGTGGTTCACGTCCGCGCTGCCGTTCGGATAGATGCGTGCCAGCAAGGGCACTGCCGCCGACAGGTCGCTGAAGTCGTTCCAGTCGATGAGGATGCCGGCCGCTCGGGCGATCGCGACGATGTGCAGCGTATGGTTGGTCGAGCCGCCGGTGGCGAGCAGTCCGACCACGGCGTTGACGATGCTGCGCTCATCGATGATCTGTGCAAGCGGCAGGTATTCCGATCCGAGCGCGGTGATGCTGGCGGCGCGCTGCGCGGCGGCAGCGGTCAGCGCATCGCGCAGCGGGGTGTTCGGCGGCACAAATGCGCTGCCCGGCAGGTGCAGTCCCATTACCTCCATCAGCATCTGGTTGCTGTTGGCGGTGCCGTAGAACGTACACGTTCCGGCCGAGTGATAGCTGTCGGCCTCCGATTGCAGCAGCGCGTCGCGGCCGACCTTGCCCTCGGCGAACAGCTGGCGGATGCGCGCTTTTTCCTTGTTGGGCAGGCCCGAGGGCATGGGGCCGGCCGGCACGAACACCGTTGGCAGCTGGCCGAAGGCGAGTGCGCCGATCAGCAGGCCCGGGACGATCTTGTCGCAGACCCCGAGGCACAGCGCCGCATCGAACATGCCGTGCGAGAGCGCAATGCCGGTGGCCATCGCGATCACGTCGCGGCTGAACAGCGACAGCTCCATGCCGGGTTGGCCCTGGGTCACCCCGTCGCACATGGCGGGCACGCCGCCGGCGACCTGCGCCGTGGCGCGCACCTCGCGCGCCGCCTGACGGATCAGCCCCGGAAAGCGCTCATAGGGCTGGTGCGCCGAGCGCATCTCGTTGTAGGCGGTGACGATGCCGAGGTTCGGGCAGCGCAGCGCCTTCAGCGACTCTTTGTCGGGGCCGGCGGCAGCGAAGCCGTGCGCCAGGTTGGTGCAGGAGAGGCGCGTGCGCGCCGGTCCGCGCGCCTGCTCGCGCATGTGCTCGAGGTACGCGGCGCGAGTCTCGCGGCTACGCTCGCGGATGCGTTCGGTGACGTCGCGGATGCGCGGATCGAGAACGGAAGGCGTCTGGGGCATCGGGGCGTCAGTCCTGCTCCTGAGGCCGGTAGCCTTCGGGCCGCTCGGCCCCGGCGCCGAAGAAGAACTTCTCCATCTCAGCGGCGAGGAACTGGCGAGCCTTCGGCTCCATCGGACTCAGGCGGTACTCGTTGATGAGCATGACCTGGTGCTGCACCCAGCGCGTCCAGGCCTCGCGCGAGACCTGCTCGAAGATGCGCTGGCCGAGCGGACCGGGATACGGCGGGCGGTCGAGGCCGGGCGCCTCGCGCTTGAGAATGACACACTGCACCATGCGGGACACATCGTCCTCCGGACTGGAAACATTAATTCAATCAAAAAGTTGTGTCTGGGTTGCCGCGGCCGAGAGGCGTTGCAGGAACCGCAGGATCGGAGCGGGTAGGCCGAGCGCCTCAGGCGCTGCGAGGGAGTACCACGCGAACTGCGCCGGATCCGGCGCGCCGTCATACCCCGAACAATGGCCCAGAAGCGGCGTCATGACAAGGTCAAAATGCGTAAACGCATGTTCGACCGCCGCGAGCGGCTGCAGCGCGGGCACCGCAGTGAGGCGCGAGCCGAGCCAGACTCGGGCGGCGGCCGCATCGTCGAACTGCGGCGGGCTCCATAGCCCGCCCCAGATGCCGCGCTCGGGCCGGCGCTCGAGCAGCACCGCGCCATCGGGGCGCTGCAGGACGAGCAGGCAGGTCCGGCGCAGCGCCCGGGCCCGGCGGCGCTTCGGTGCGGGCAGTTCGTGCTGGCGGCCCGTGCGGTGTGCGCCGCAGTGCGATGCGAGCGGACAGCGCTCGCAGTTGGGGTTGCGCCGCGTGCAGAGCGTGGCACCGAGATCCATGACGGCCTGTGTGTAGACGTCGGTGCGCGTCGCGGGCGTGCAGGCCTCGGACAGCGCCCAGAGGCGCGTCAGGGTGGCCGCTTCCGACGGATCGCCGTCCACCGCGAAGACCCGGGCGAGCACGCGGCGGACGTTGCCGTCGAGGATGGGGAAGCGTTCGGCGCGTGCGAGCGCCAGGATCGCTCCGGCCGTCGAGCGGCCCACCCCCGGCAGGGCCGCGACCGCCTCGAAGGTCTCCGGGAAGCGTCCGCCGTGCACGTCGCGCACCTGTTGCGCGGCGCGGTGCAGGTTGCGGGCCCGGGCGTAGTAGCCGAGGCCCGACCACAGATGCAGCACCTCATCGAGCGGTGCGGCGGCGAGCGCCCTGACGTCGGGAAAGCGCTGCATGAACCGCTCGTAGTACGGGATGACCGTGCTCACCTGCGTCTGCTGCAGCATGATCTCCGAGATCCAGACGCGGTACGGCGTGCGCTCGTGCTGCCAGGGCAGATCGTGGCGGCCGCAGCGCTCGTGCCAAGCGATGAGCGCGCGCGCCACCTGAGCACCGGCCTGCGCCGCGCCCGGATCGGCCGGCGATTGCGGTCGGGGGCGGCTCACTGAACTTGCAGGCGCGCGTCGCGCAGTGTGGTGGTGCCGAGCTGCGCGCGCTGCACGGTGAGGACCCCGTGCACGTGCAGCTTGCGCAGCAGGGCGAGCGGCAGTTTCAGCGGCTTCGCGTGTTGGCGGGTCGGCGGCAGGTAGTGGCTGAAGTTGATGCGGTCGGCGTTGAGGTTGAACGTCCAGAGTGCTGTCGCCCCCCCGGAGTGCGCCAGCCACCCGGTGAGCCTCGTCTGATCGAGCTGCGCGGTGAGCGGGTCGATTCGCAGCGCGCTGCCCTGCAGGCTCCAGTGACCGGAGAATGCGAGCCGCCCGAGCGCGGCGGGGTTCGTCGGCAGGCGCATTTTCAATCCCAGTTGGCTGATCAGCGCGCGCACCGACGGGACGTGCACGCTCAGATCGCCCGCTCCTCGCGGCTGCGCGTTGCGGTCGGTGAACCGCCCAGATCCTGACAGCGCAGCGTTTGCCGCCGTCAGCCGCCAGTGGGGTCCGGCGAGGGTCAGCGGCGAGAAACTCACGTCCAGGTGCCGGCCTCGCAAGGCGATCGGCACGCCGGCCGCGGGCAGTTTCGGGGCATGCAGCTGGAAGTGGGTGGCCAGCGCAAACGGCCGACCGGGGTGCCACGCGCCGAGGCGCAGCTGCCAGTGCGTCAGGCGGATCACGCCACTGGCGGCGGTGTACTGCAGCGTCGCGTCACGCAGCACCAGGCCGCCGAGGCTCGGCGGGGTGCTCGAAGTGCCACCCGCGGCGCCGATGAGCAGGGGCTGCCAGTTGCCAGTGCCGGCGGCGGTGCGCCACAGGTGGATGTGGGCCCCGTTGATCCGGATCGTGCCCAGTTCGACCCGCCGGTGCAGCAGCAGGGGCAGCAGCCGCACCGGCAGGCGCGCCGAGCGCCAGCTCAGCAAGTCCGGCCCCCGGACCGGCGCGACGTTGCCGAGGCGGGCCGCCCCGATGCGCAGCGTCAGCCACGGATACCACTCGAGCCGCAAATGTCCCTTGATCTGCAGCGGCCGTCCCGTGTCGCGCGCCACGACGCGTTCGAGCTCGCCGCGGTACCGGTCAGGATTGATGAGCCGGGTGACGATGAAGAGTGCGAGCGCGAGCAGCAGCACCACGGCGCCGAGGATGCCGAGGCTCCAGCGCAGGACCTTCATCTACAGGTGCATGGTCGGACGGGCACGCGAGCGGCCCGTCGGGTCGACCGGCGTGAAGGGTTGTCCGGCGGTCCGGGACCAGTAGGCATCGGCCGCGGCGCTCCAGTCCGTGCTGCCGAGCGCGGGCCACTGACCGGGCGCAAATCCCGGTGCGCCGGTGAAGCGGCGGCGCTTGAACACGAGCACCCCGCCGTGCAGATGCCGCAGGGCCACGGACCAGGGTACGGGGGTGAGGGTCGAGACGCTGCTGCCCGAGGCCGGCGCCACGATCAGGTGCGTCGCGCGCCCGTCGCGGCCGAAGACGATGTCCTGCACGGCGCCGAGCGGCTCACCGGCGCGGGACTCGACGGGCAGGCCGATCAGGGTGGAGGCCCGCTCGGCTGCCGCGGGCAGCGGCGGTGCGGGCGTGGGCGCCGCGGCGCTCGCCGCCGGCCCCGTCGAGCCACCGGGCAGGAATTCTGCGTTCTGCTGGCTGCACGCGCCGAGCGCGACGGCCGACAGCGCGTACAGTGCCGGCACCCATATCCTCATCTTCCGAGCCACTCGTCTCACCATCTGACCAGCGGGGGCAGACTCATCAGGTAGGCCTCGGGGTCTGCGTCCGTCTGAAAGCCGAACCGTGTGCCGCGATCATAGACCAGGTTGAACTCCACGTACCGCCCCCGCTTGTACAGCAGCCGTTCGCGGGCGGCTTCGTCGTAGGGGGTGTCTTGTCGGCGCGACACCAGGGAGGGGTAGACCGCGAGGAAGGCCTCGCCCACGGCGCGCACGAACGCGAAGTCGCGCCCGGGATCGGGCCCGGCGAGCTCATCGAAGAAGATGCCGCCCACGCCGCGCGGCTCATGCCGGTGCGGCAGGTAGAAGTACCGGTCGCACCAGGCCTTGAACGTCTCATAGGCATCCGCCCGGTAGGTGTCGCAGGCACCCCGCAGCGCCTCATGGAAGGCTCGGGTGTCCTCCTCGAACGGAAACGTTGGCGTCAGGTCCGCCCCGCCGCCGAACCAGCCGTGGCTCGTGTGCAGATAGCGCAGGTTCATGTGCACCGTCGGCACGTAAGGATTGCTCATGTGCGCCACGAGCGACAGGCCGCAGGCGAGGAAGCGGCCGTCGGATTCAGCCGCGCCGGGCATCTGTGCGCGCGCCTGCTCGGAGAAGGTGCCCCAGACGTGACTGACGTTGACGCCGACCTTCTCGAACACCGCGCCGCGCATCAGGCGCGACTCCCCGCCACCCTCGAGCCGATGGCCGCTCGGGCGGCTCCAGCGGCGCGACTCGAAGCGCGCTTCGGGCTCGAACGCCTCGAACGCGGCGCAGATCCGTCCCTGCAGGTCGCGGAAGTACTGCGCGGCCTGCTCCGCGAGCGGCGTCTGCAGTGCGCTCATGTGCCGGTCCGGCGGGCCGAACGCTCGTGCACGACGTCCACCAGCCGAGCGACCGCCTCTGGATCGGCGTGCGGCCAGATCCCGTGGCCGAGGTTGAAGATGTGCCCCGGCGCACCGCCGGCTTCGCGCAGGACCCGTTCGGCCTCCGCCGCCAGCACCTCGGGCGGCGCGAACAGGGCCGCCGGATCGAGATTGCCCTGGACCGCCTTGTCGGGGCCGAGGATCCGCCGCGCCGTGCCGAGCGGCGTGCGCCAGTCGAGACCGATGACGTCGGCTTCCATCGGCGCGAGCTGCGAGAGCAGCGCGCTGCCCTGGTTGAGGTAGTAGATGAGCGGCACGCCGCAGCCGCGCAACGCCGCGAGCATGCGGCGTGCCGCGCGCAGTGCGAAGCGCTCGAACTGCGGCGGGGCGAGCAGGCCGCCCCAGGATTCGAACAGCATCAGCGCCTGGGCGCCGGCGGCGGCCTGGGCGGCGAGGTAGGCGGCCATGGCGTCTGCGAGTCGATCGAGCAGGGCGGTGGCCGCGTCGGGTTCGGCATAGAGGAACGCGCGTGCGGCCTCGAACTCCTTCGACGGCCGCCCCCCGACCAGGTAGCAGAAGAGTGTGAACGGGCCGCCGGCGAAACCGATCAGCGGCACGCCGCGTGGCGCGGCGGCACGGATCAGGCGGATGCTCTCGAGCACGAACGGCACGTCGCGCTCGGGCTCGAGCGTGCGCAGCGCCTCGACGGCCGAGCGAGTGCGGATGGGCGCGCGCACCACCGGGCCGGGCTCGAACGTCAGGTCGATGCCCATGCCCTGCAGCGGCGTCATGATGTCGCTGAAGAGGATGGCGGCATCGAGCGCAAAGCGCCGCAGCGGCTGCAGCGTGACTTCCGCAGCGAGCTCCGGGGTGCGCGTCAGGCTCTCGAAGGACACCTTGGCGCGCACCTCGCGGTACTCCGGCAGGTAGCGGCCCGCCTGGCGCATGATCCAGATGGGCGTGTACGGCACCGGCTCGCGGCGGCAGGCGGCGAGGAAGACCGGCGTGTCGGCACTCATGCGCCGAGCCAGCGCGCCACCTGGGGCGCGAAGTAGGTGATGATGAGGTCGGCGCCGGCGCGGCGGATGCCGGTCAGCGTCTCGAGCACCGCGGCGCGCTCATCGATCCAGCCGCGCTCGGCGGCCGCCTTGATCAGGCTGTACTCCCCGCTCACCTGATAGGCCACCACCGGCAGGCGCACCGCATCGCGCACCTGACGGATGATGTCGAGGTAGGGGCCGGCGGGCTTGACCATCACCAGGTCGGCGCCTTCGGCCACATCGAGCAGCACCTCGTGCAGCGCTTCGCGCCCGTTGGCCGGGTCCATCTGGTAGCTGCGCCGGTCGCCGAACGCCGGGGCGGATTCGGCGGCTTCGCGGAACGGTCCATAGAACGCCGAGGCGTACTTCGCCGCGTAGGACACGATCGGGGTCATCGAGAACCCTTCGCGGTCGAGCAGCGCGCGGATCGCCTGGACGCGCCCGTCCATCATGTCGCTCGGCGCGACCGCGTCGGCGCCGGCCCGGGTGTAGTTCAGCGCCACCTGCGCGAGCGTCTGCACCGAGGAGTCGTTGTCGATCACCCCGCCGGGGCGCACGTGGCCGCAGTGGCCGTGGTCGGTCGCGCCGCACAGGCACACGTCCGCCCACACCTGCAGCTTCGGGCAGGCGGCCTTGATCGCGGCGATCGCCTCGGCGGCGAGCCCGTGCGGGTCGAGCGCGGCACTCGCTGCGGCGTCCTTGTGGTCCGGCGCGGCGAACAGCAGCACCGCCGGCAGACCCGCCTGCTCGATTGCGCGCGCCTCCTGCACGGCCTCGTCCACCGACAGCTGGCAGACCCCGGGCATGCTCTGCACCGGATGGCGCACGCCGCGGCCGGGCACGACGAACAACGGATAGATCAGCTGATCGGGCGTGAGACGCGTCTCGCGCACCATGCGCCGCCACAGGTCCGATTGGCGGGTGCGGCGCGGTCTGACGGCAGGGAAGTTCATGACGAAGGCCTCGATTCGGCGCCGAGCGCCGCTCCAGATTCGGGGTCCGCCTCAGGCGAACCCGGGGACACCCCCCGATACAGCGCGCGGCAGGCGAGTGCGAGCGCGCGCAGCGTGGGAGCAGAGGACGTCACGGCCGTCACGCCGCGCGAGGCGAGCTGGCGCGCGGTGGTCGGTCCGATGGCGAGTGCGGGTGCATCGGTGAGCAGTTGCGAGAAGTCCCGCTCGCCGAGCGCATGTTCCAATTCGGTGACGGCCGAGGGGCTCGCGAAAGTCACCGCGCCGACGCCCCGCCGGGCGATCCAGCCGCGGCACTCCCCGACATCGAGTGTACTGGCGACCGTGCGGTACACGACGCAGCTCAGCACCATTGCGCCGAGTTGCTGCAGTCCCGCGGACAGAGTGGGCAGGGCGCGCGAGCCGGCCGGATGCAGCACGCGCTGGCCGCGCACGCCGGCTTCGGCGAGTGCGCCGAGCAGTCCGTGCGCACCGCCGGAGCCCATCAGATCGACCCGCCAGCCGCGCTCGTGCAGTGCCTCGGCGGTCGAGGGGCCGACGGCGCCGATGCGCGCGCGCGGCGGCGACGGCAGGACATCGGTGAGCGCTTCCACGGCATGCGCACTCGTGAACACGATCCAGTCGAACGTGTCGATCGCCCCGCGCGTCTCGCGCCAGGTGTCGGGCGCCGCCGGTTCGATGTTGATCACGGGCCAATGCCGTGCCGCGAGACCGACGCGGGCCAACTCGCCGCTCAAGCCGCTGCCGGGCGCTTCAGCGCGCGTCACGACGACAGGTTGGGCAGCATCCCTCACGCGTTCGCGTCCTGCTGCGCGGCGCGCTGAGCGGCGATCAGCCGACCGGCGCCCTGCGCAATCAACGCCGCGGCCAGGCGCTCCCCGAGCGCACGCGCCTCGGTGGTCTCGGCCGGCGCAGTGCCCGTGGCATTGAGGCTGCTGCGGCCGTCGAGTGCACACACCACGGCGCGCACAGTGAGCTCGGAGCCTTCGAGGGTCGAGAACGCCCCGAGCGGCACCTGACAGCCGCCCTCGATGCGCCGCAGCAGCGCACGCTCGGCCGTGGCGGCGAGTCGCGTCGCGGTGTGCTCGAGCCGGCTCACCCAGGCGCGCGTGTCTGCGTCGCGCTCGCGGGTGCAGATGCCGATCGCACCCTGCGAGACCGCGGGCGGAAAATCCTCAGGCGAGAGCCGCTCGCTGATGCGTGCCTCGAGCCCGAGGCGCTTCAGGCCCGCCGCGGCGAGCACGATCGCGTCGTACTCGCCGCGCTCGAGCCGCTCGATGCGGGTCGGTACGTTGCCGCGCAGTTCCAACAGCGTAAGATCCGGCCGAACCCGGGCGAGAAATGCGCGGCGGCGCAGGCTGCTGGTACCGACCCGCGCACCGGCTTCGAGTGCCGCAAGCGGCGTACCGTGTGGGCTCACCAGCGCATCGAGCGGATCCTCACGCTCGAGTACGGCGGGGAGCGCGAGCCCCGGCTCGAGCTCGGTGGGCAGATCCTTCAGGCTGTGCACGGCCAGATCGATGCGACCATCGATGAGCGCGCGGTCGAGCTCCTTGGTGAAGAACGCCCGGCCGCGCACCGCCCACAGCGGCACCTCGGTCTGCAGGTCGCCGGTGGTGACGATGGGCACCAGCTCGATGGCGGGCGCGTCCGGCAGGGCGCGCAGGAGTGCCTCGACGTGCCGCGCCTGCCACAGCGCGAGCGCCGAGGCGCGGGTGCCGATGCGCAGTACGTTCCCGGTCATGATTCGGCCTCGATGAGAAAGCGGTAGCCCACGCCCCAGACGGTGAGGAAGTGGCGCGGATTGGCCGGGTCGCGCTCGAAGCGTCGTCGCAGCCGCAGGATGAAGTTGTCGACGGTGCGCGTGGAGGGAAACACATCGTAGCCCCACACGCGCTCGAGCAGGTCCTCGCGCGAGACGATCTGCCCGGGATGCTCGGCGAGCACCTTCAGGATCATCGCCTCCTTCTCGGTGAGCTCCTGCGTCAGGCCGTTCCAGGCCCGGGCGCGAAAGGCACGGAAGTCCACCTCGTTCTCCCCGAAGCGCAGCACGGAGGTCTCGGCCGCGGCGCTGTGGTACCAGTCCCAGCGGCGCAGGATGGCGCGCACCCGCAGCAGCAGCTCCTTCAGGTGAAAGGGCTTCGGCAGGTAGTCATCGCCGCCGGCTTCCAGGCCACGCACCCGGTCGGCCGGATCGCCGCGCGCGGTCAGGAACAGCACCGGCGTGTTGTCGCCGCGCTCGCGCAGCGTGCGACACACCGTGAACCCGTCGAGTTCGGGCAGCATGACGTCGAGCAGTACCAGCGCGAAGGCCTGCGTCTCGAGCGCCTCCAGCGCGGCGCGCCCGTTGTCGACCCGTTCGACCGTGTAGCCCTCGGCGCGCAGGTTCTCCACCACACCGGCAGCGAGGTGCGGATCATCTTCGACCACCAGGATGCGGTGGACCGCCTCGCCCGCGGCGTTCATGCCGACTCCGCCGGCGCCGCCGGCCAGACCAACACGAAGCGCGAGCCCTGGCCGGCGCCGGCGCTCTCGGCGCTCACGCTCCCGCCCATCAGATGCATCAGCCGCCGCACGATGTACAGTCCCAGTCCCGTGCCGTGATAGTTGCCGCCGCCCGGCTGCAGGCGCGTGAATTTCTCGAACAGGCGTACCCCGTCGGCCGGACGGAAGCCCACGCCGGTGTCGCTCACCGTCAGTTCCACGAAGGCCTCGGCGCGCCGCGCCGCAAACACGATATGGCCGCCACCGACCGGCACGACGGCGGCGAGCGCATTGTCGAGCAGGTTGCGCAGTACGACGTCGAGGGCGAGCGGGTCGGCGAGCACTACCTGTCCCGGGTCGATCTCGGTGGTGATCTTGATGTGTGCCTGAGCGGCGCGTTCCTCGGCTGAGGCGCTGGCGCGGCGCACGGCGCTCGCCAGATCGACCGGTTCGTGACGCA
>JAPTUI010000138.1 GCA_028067895.1 Pseudomonadota bacterium
CGTGGTTGCGCAGGCCAAGGCGAATGGTGTGCGTCCGCTCGGCATGGAGGGCGAGCGCGAAGGCGAATGGGTCCTGGTGGACCTGCAGGACATCGTCGTGCACGTGATGCTGCCGCGGGTGCGCGAGTTCTACGCTCTGGAGCGGCTCTGGGAAGCCGGTCCGGCGGCCGAGGCCCCCGTACACACGGCCAGCCATCCGTAGCGGCCTCCGGGGGCGCCCGCCATGCGCGTGCGGCTGATCGCCGTCGGAACCCGACCGCCGGCCTGGGTGAGCCAGGGATACGAGGAATACGCGCGTCGCCTCGGCCCGCAGCTGAAGCTCACCCTGGTCCAGATCGAGCCGGGTCGGCGCAGCGCCGGCCAGGATCCGCACCGCGCCATCGAGACCGAGGGTCGCAAGATACTCGCGGCACTGCAGGACGGGGAGTTCGTCGTGGCGCTCGATGAACACGGCCGGCAGATGCCGACCCGCCCGTTCGCCGACTGGTTGGCCGCGCGGATGCACGCGGGGCAGGACCTCGCCTTCCTGATCGGCGGGCCGGACGGATTTGCACCCGACGTGCGCGCGCGGGCCGACCTGCTGCTGTCGCTCTCGGCGCTTACCCTGCCGCATGCACTGGTGCGGGTCGTGCTCGCCGAGCAGCTGTACCGGGCGCTTAGCATCCTGGCCCATCACCCGTATCATCGCGACTGATGACCTCAGAGCCCACCCCTGCGCTCGTGTGCCTCGCTTCCGCCTCGCCGCGGCGGCGCGATCTGCTCTGGCAGATTGGCGTGGCGCACAAGGCGGTGCCGGCGAACCTCGATGAAAATCCCCTGCCCGCAGAGTCCCCGCACGATTACGTCGAGCGGCTGGCGGTGGAAAAGGCGATGACGGTGCGCCATCGCGGGGAGCGCCTGCCGGTGCTGGCGGCCGATACCGCGGTGGTGCTCGACGGGGTGGTGTTCGGCAAGCCCGTCGACCGCGCCGATGCGCTCGCGATGCTGGGCCGTCTGTCCGGGCGGGTGCACCAGGTGCTCACCGCCGTGGCGTTGGCGAGCGAGCGCAGCGTCGAGGTGCGCGTCAGTGCCACTTCAGTGCGCATGCGCGACCTGACGCTGGCGGAACGTGAAGCGTACTGGCAGAGCGGCGAGCCGCGCGACAAGGCCGGCGGCTACGCCATCCAGGGCTACGGCGCCGTGTTCGTCGAGTCGCTCTCGGGCAGTTACTCCGGGGTGGTGGGGCTGCCGCTCGCGGAGACGGCCGAGCTGCTGCGCGCCGCCGGCATCGCCGTCTGGCGGGGCAGTCGCGCTTGAGGGAGATCCTGATCAACGTTGGGCCGCGCGAGACGCGCGCCGCGCTCATCGAAGAGAACATCGTCCAGGAGATTTTCATCGAGCGCGCCAGCCGCCGGCGGCTGGTGAGCAACCTGTACAAGGGCCGCGTGATGCGGGTGCTGCCCGGCATGCAGGCCGCCTTCCTCGACATCGGGCTCGAGCGCACCGCGTTTCTGCACGTCGATGACATCGTGCGCCCGCCGCTCGAGGAGGGCGAGCCGGCACCGACCGGCACGACCGCCGAAGTCGACGTGCGCCGGCTGCTCAGTCCGGGCGATGAGCTGCTGGTGCAGGTGATCAAGGATCCGATCGGCACCAAGGGGGCGCGCCTGACCACGTTCGTCACCCTGCCGGCCCGCTACCTGGTGTACCTGCCGCAGGGTGAAGGCATCGGCGTGTCGGCCAAGATCGAGGAGGAGGACGAGCGCGTGCGGCTGAAGACGCTGCTCGGGCAGCTGCGCGCGCAGGGCGGCGGGTTCATCCTGCGCACGGCCGCGCAGGGCGCCACCGCCGACGGACTGCGCGAGGACATCGAGTACCTCGAGCGGCTGTGGCGGCACGTGCGCCAGCGCGCCCTGGCCTCGCCCCCCGGCGCGGTGGTCCACGAGGATCTGCCGCTTGCGCTGCGGCTGCTGCGCGATGAGCTTTCCCGGGGCGTTGAAGTGGTGCGGGTCGATTGCGCCGAGACTCTGGCGCGCATGCGCGAGTTTGCCGCCGAGTTCATGCCGGGCGTGGCAGCGCGCCTGGAGCTGTACGGCGGGCCGCGGCCGATTTTCGATCTGCACGGGGTCGAGGCGGAGATCGGTCGCGCGCTCGAGCGCCGGGTGATGCTGCGCTCCGGGGGGCACCTGGTCATCGAACAGACCGAGGCGATGACCACGATCGACGTGAACACCGGCGGGTACGTCGGGCACCGCAACCTCGAGGAGACGAGTTTTCGGACCAATCTCGAGGCGGCCGAAGCGATCGGCCGGCAGCTGCGCCTGCGCAACCTCGGCGGCATCATCATCATCGACTTCATCGACATGCACGCCGAATCACATCGGCGGCAGATCCTCGCCGCCCTGGAGCGCTCCCTCACGGGGGATCGGGCCCAGAGCCGCATCGTGAGCCTCTCCCCGCTCGGACTGGTGGAGATGACCCGCAAGCGCACCCGCGAGAGCCTCTCGCATCTGCTGTGCGAGCCCTGTCCGGCCTGCGAGGGGCGCGGCTTCGTCAAGACGGCCGAGACGGTCTGCCATGAGATCTTCCGCGAATTGCAGCGCCAGGAGAGCAGCGGGGACCTGCTGGTGCTGGCGCATCCGGCGGTCGTCGATCGGCTGCTCGAGGCGGAGTCAGCGGCGCTCGGGGCGCTGCAGAGCGCTGCCGGGCGCGCGGTGCGCCTACAGGTCGAGTCGCTCTACGGCGTCGATCAGTTCGACGTCGTGGCGCTGTAAGGCGCCCGCGCGGCGGACGGAGTACGCTTCAGGGATGAGTACGGTGGCGGCCCTCCAGATGACCTCGGGCGCCGAGGTCGAGGCCAACCTCGAGCAGGCGCGCGCGCTGCTCGAGGCGGCGGCCGGGCGCGGCGCGCAACTGGCCGTGCTGCCGGAGAATTTCGCGTTCATGGGCCGAACCGAGGCCGATCGCCGGCGGGTCAGCGAACCGGACGGCACCGGTCCGATTCAGGCATTTCTCGCCGCGAGCGCCCGCGAGCTCGGTCTGTGGATCGTGGGCGGAACCGTACCGCTTTTGGGCGCAGCCGATGGGCGCGTGGCGCCGGCCTGCCTGGTGTACGACGCCGACGGCGAACGGCGCGCCCGCTACGACAAGATCCACCTGTTCGACGTGCAGCTGCCGGACCGCGCCGAGAGCTACCGCGAATCGGCGCATTTTGCCCCAGGCAGCGCGCCGGTGGTGCTCGACACGCCGGTCGGACGGCTCGGCCTGTCGGTCTGCTACGATGTCCGCTTTCCTGAGCTGTACCGCACGCTGAGTGCGCGCGGCGCGCAGCTGTTTGCCGTGCCGGCGGCGTTCACCGCGGCCACCGGGCAGGCACACTGGGACGTGCTGCTGCGCGCGCGGGCGATCGAGAACCTCTGCGTGGTGATCGGCGCGGGTCAGTCGGGTCGGCATGCCAACGGGCGCGAGACCTACGGCGACAGCCTGGTGGTCGATCATTGGGGCCGGGTGCTGGCGCGCCAGGCGCAAGGCGCCGGCTGCGTCACCGCGGACATCGACCTCGCGGTGCAGCAGCGCGACCGCGAGCGCTTCCCGGTGCTCGAGCACCGCGTGCTCGGCTGATTCTCCCTTTTGAGCCTATGGGAAGGCGTTCATGACCGAATTGACCCGTACCGATCCGCTGACTCTTGCCCGCGACCTGATCCTGCGTCCGAGCGGCCTCGACGGCCGCCTGGAGAACATCTTCGGCGAGGTGCTCACCCACTCGGTGGACTTCGCGGATGTCTACTTCGAGCTGTCCCGCCAGGAGTCCTGGTCGCTTGAGGACGGCATCGTCAAAGACGGCAGCGCGAGCATCGACCAGGGCGTGGGCGTGCGCGCGCTCGCCGGGGAGAAGACCGGCTTCGCCTATTCGGACGAGATTCACCTGCCGGCGCTCACCGAGGCCTCGCACGCGGCGCGCGCCATCGCCGAGCACGGCACTGAGCGGCGGGTGGCGGCCTGGCGCGAGCGCAGCGGTCACCAGCTGTACCTGCCGGCCGATCCGCTCGCGACGCTCCCGGATGCGGACAAGGTGGCCTGGCTCGAGCGGGTCGACCGCGAGGCGCGGCGCGTCGATCCGCGTGTCGTGCATGTGACCGCGAGTCTGGTCGCGGTGCACCAGGTGATACTGATCGCCAATAGCGAGGGCGAGCTCGCCGCGGATGTCCGTCCGCTGGTGCGATTCAACGTCTCGGTGCTCGTCGAGCACAACGGCCGGCGGGAGCGTGGCTACAGCGGTGCCGGCGGGCGCTACTCGCTGGCCGAGCTGGTCGCAGACGACGCCCCGCTGCGCCTGGCGCGCGAGGCGGCCCGCCAGGCGTTGGTGAACCTCGAGGCCGTGCCGGCGCCGGCCGGTCCCATGACGGTGGTGCTGGGCGCCGGATGGCCGGGCATTCTCCTGCACGAAGCAATCGGCCATGGACTGGAGGGCGACTTCAACCGCAAAGGCACCTCGGCGTTCGCCAATCGGATCGGGCAGCGCGTGGCGGCCCAGGGCTGCACGGTGGTCGATGACGGCACGCTGGCGCGGCGGCGCGGCTCACTCAACATCGATGACGAGGGCACCCCGACGCAGTGCACCACGCTGATCGAGGATGGGATTCTGCGCGGCTACATGCAGGATCGGCTCAATGCGCGGCTCATGGGCCAGCGTCCCACCGGCAACGGGCGCCGCGAGTCCTACGCGCATCTGACGATGCCGCGCATGACCAATACCTACATGCGTCCCGGCCCG
>JAPTUI010000456.1 GCA_028067895.1 Pseudomonadota bacterium
GTGGTAGAACCGATAGCAGAAGCTGCAGTTCGGATCGATGATGGCGTAGAGCAGCGGAGCGTGTGCCGGGCCCTCGCTGATCAGGTGGCCGGCATGCTCGAGGCGGGTGATCGCGGCCGCGTCGTCGACCGGCGCGTAGCGCTGGCGGTACAGGGCGTTCATGTCCACGCTCTGCGGGGAAATCAGCTCCCCGGAGAACAGATACCCGCGCGACCCGTAGACGACCTGCGTGGTGCCGCGAAAGCGCACCACGTAGCCGGTGAGCCCCGGCACGTCCGAGGCGAAGCGACTGAGCAGCTTCACCGCACCGGAGTGAATGAGCGCGGCGAGCGCCGGCGGCGGGGGCGGCAGGGGCGAGGCGCGCTCCGCGGCACGGCTCGAGGGCAGCGGGGCGAGCAGCAGCACGGTCAGTACGATGGCGGCCAGGCGCACCGCACGCGGTGCACAGATCAGGTCTCTCGGCACGGGGTCTCCACGGGGATTGGACCGGCGCGGCGCCTGCCGGCGGCGCGCCCTCACAGGTCAGTGTACGTGATGCACACCCGGCCTGCTTGACCCTGGAGCATGCTCCAGGGCGTATCGTGTCGGGCGGGATGTTCAGGAGTCGACTATGCAATCGGTGGTGTTGAAGGTTCAGGGGATGCACTGCGGCGGCTGTGCCCAGTCGATCAAGCGGCTGCTCGAACGCGAACCGGGGGTGGAGTCCGCGGAGGTGAGTTTCGAGGCCGGCGAGGCGCGCGTACGGTTCGATTCGGCGCGTCTCGGTCCGGACCGCCTGGCCGCTCTGCTCGCGCCGGCCGGTTACCAGGCGAGCGTTCAAGCGCCGCTCTGAGTCGAGGGGGCGTCGCTGCGCGCCAGCAGCGCCCTCAGCAGTTCGAGCAATTCATCGGCGCGGATCGGCTTGCTCGCCAAGCGCAGGCGCGCACTCTCGAGCGCACGCACCGCGCTTGAGGTGTCCCCGGTGATCAGCACCGCAGGCAGCGTCTCACCGAGTCGCGCGCGCATCTGTGAGATCACCTCCGTGCCGGTCTCACCGGCGCCGAGGTGATAATCGGTGATCACCAGATCGATGCGCGTCCCGTCGTCGATGCACTCGAGCGCCTCGCCGAGGGAGCCCGCGGGACGCACCGTGTAGCCCTCGACGCGCAGCAGCAGCCCCGTGGCGTCGCGCACCGCGGAGTCATCCTCGACGAGCAGGATGCAGCGACGCTCCTCGGCGTGCACCGACAGCGGGGGCGTCAGCGGCGGGGGTGGCCGGGGCGGGGCGCAGCGTTCCCCGGGCGGCACCGTCAGGGTGAACGCCGTGCCGTGGCCCGGGCTCGAGCGCACCTCGAGGCCGATGCCGAGCAGATCGACCAGGCGGCGCACGATGCTCAGGCCGAGCCCATAGCCCTCGCGCCGCGCGCCGTCGGCGCGCTCGATCTGATAGAACTCGTCATAGATGTGCGGCAGCTGCCGCGGATCGATGCCGATGCCCGTGTCGCTCACCTCGATGCGCACCGCCGCGCCGTCACGCGCGCAGGTGAGTGACACGCGGCCTGCGCAGGTGTATTTCAGGGCATTGGAGAGCAGGTTGCGCAGGATCTGTCCGAGCAGTGCGGCATCGCAGTGCACGCACTGCCCGCCATGATCGATATGCAGCGTCAGGTGTTTGTTGGATGCGAGAGAGGCGAACTCTTGTTCGAGCTCGGCAAACAGAGGTCCGATGTCCATGTCAGCCGGTTGCGGACGCACCGCACCGGACTCGAGCTTGCTCACATCGAGCAGCGCATTGAGCAGGCGCGACATCGCGCCGATCGCCAGGTCCTGATAGTGCAGCGCTTCCTGTGCTTGGGTATCGCTCACCATGCGCATCAGTGCTCCATTCAGCAGCGCCAGGGACTGCAGCGGCTGGCGCAGATCGTGACTGGCGGTGGCGAGGAAGCGGCTCTTGGTCTGCGCGGCGCGCTCGGCCGCCTGGCGCGCCTCGAGCAGCGCCGCCTGGATGCGCCGGTGCGCCGTGACGTCGCGGATTGCGGCGGCGACCAGATCGCGCTGCGCATCGTGGATGGGGCTGAGGCTGATCTCGACCGGAAACTCGGTGCCGTCCTTGCGCCGACCGAGCAGCTCGAGCCCGATGCCCATCAGTCGTGTGCGCTGCTCGTGCATGAAGCTGCCCCGCTGCACCCGGTGCAATGCCCGGTGGTGCTCGGGCAGCAGATCCTCCACCCCGAGCGTGGCAATTTCCTGCGCCGAGTATCCGAACAGCGAACACATCTGTCGGTTGGCGAACACCACGCGGCCGGCCGCATCGACGAACAGCATCGCGTCGGGCGCCGAAGCGAGTGCGCTGCGCATCAGCTCGGCGGAGAGTTTCGATTCCATGAGCGCTCAGCGCCGCAGCACCAGGGTGGCCGAGGCCGCGGCGCGCTCGGCCTCGGCCACGCGGATCAGCGCCTCGCCGGCGAGGGCAGACGCAGCACGAAGCACGCGCCGCTCGGCAGGTTGGGGCGATGCTCGAGAGTGCCGCCGTAGGAGCGTGCGATGGTGCGGCTGCTCGCCAGGCCCAGCCCGGTGCCCGCGGCCTTGGTCGTGCAAAAGGGATCGAACAGCCGCTGTGCGATGTCCGGGGAGATTCCCGGTCCGCTGTCGCGCACTTCGATCAGCACGTCCCCGTCGGCGGCGCGGGTGGTGGCGATCACTACCTCGCGGGGGACGCCAAGCGGGCACTCATCGAGCGCCTCGAGTGCGTTGCGCACCAGGGCGAAGACCACCTGTTGAATTTGGGCCCGATCGAGCGTCAATGGGTTCAATCCCTCGGTGAGCTCGAACCGGCAGGTCGACTCGTGCACTCGCGCATCCGACTCGATGAGGTCGGCGAGTTCGCGGATCAGCGCGTTGACGTCGGTGAGCTCCCCGAGCGAGTCGCGCGGGCGCGTGAGGCCGCGCAGCCGGCTGATGATGTCCCCGGCCCGCACGGCCTGCGCGGTGATCTGGCGCAGCGCGTCGCGGATCTCTTCCAGATCCGGGTCGGGCAGACCGAGTAGCCGCTCGCAGGCCTGAGCGTAGTTGGCGACCGCCGCGAGCGGTTGATTCAGCTCATGCGCGACGCCGGCGGCCATCTCCCCGACCGCCGCTAAGCGCGAGACATGCATCAACCGGTCCTGCAGGCGACGGTTGGCGTCGTCGAGGGTTGCGTTGCGCTGATTCATACGAAATAGTGGGCCGGCGCCGGCCCGCACGTCTCTACGTATATTCCCAGGGGCGCGGTGGACACTACGGTCATGGTCGGGGTGTTCAGCCGGCGAGCTTCACAAGTCGGGCAATGACCTGTGCATCGGGGTGGCCGGACTCGCGCGACAGGTCGTAGCACGCGGTGATCAGCGCGGCGTGCTTCAGGGGCGGGAGGATGGCGGCACCCGTCCCGAGGTGCGACTCCACCATCTCGATCACACGCTCGAGCAGCGCGAGGTCCAGCGGCTGCGTGTCGGCGCCATACGTGGCATCCGGTTCGCGCAGACCCTCGGCTGGATCGGCGCTCCCGCGGCCGGTGACGAGCCAGTCGAGGCGGGTCTGGGTGACTTCGCAGATCGCGCGCAGGTCGGTCACATTCGGTTCGGATTGGCCGCGCAGCCATTTGCGCACGGCGCTCTCGGAGCGCTGGATCGCCAGCGCCAGTGCGGCGGCGCTGCCGAAGCGTTCGAGCCGCTCGCGCAGTCGGGCCGCGAAGCCCGTGGCGTGCTGCTCGGAAGGCGGACGAGAGGCCATCGCACGAATGTAGAGCGTAACGACCTAAAAGTCACGTAATACACACAAATGTGTTGCACGGCGCACGATTCGGGGCTAGACTGTAAAAAAGTACAGTTGGCTCTGCCGCGAGGTGGAAACCGCTCATGAGACGAATCCGTGCCATGCGTGCCGGGGCGCGCAGCGCGCTCGAGGAGGCGTTGGCCCGCCTTACCGAGGTGCGCTCGATGGTGGTGATCGCGGCCGCTGCGCTGCGCGAGCAGAACGGCGACCTCGACGTGGATGTCGCGCGGATGCTGCGGCGCAGCGTCGCCGACGGTATCACCGAGCAGATTGAGCGGCTGCGGCGGCTATAATCCCCGCCCGCCTCGCGCCGAGCAGCCGCGGCGGGGCGGTGGGGGCGAAAGTGGCGGAACTGGTAGACGCGCTGGACTTAGGATCCAGTGGGGTAACCCGTGAGAGTTCGAGTCTCTCCTTTCGCACCAAATCCGGCGGCACCAGAGGTGCCATGGCTCGAGCGCTGTGGCAAAATGCGCAGTTCCAGGGTTGCCGCCCGACCGCCATCCGGTTTGCTTGATGCCCTCCGCTGGAGCCACTCCGGGCCCGGGTGCCGCGGAACCGGTGCGATCGGGCGCAGCGCCGCTGCACATCCCAATTGGTTCGAGGTTCACGAATGCAGGTTTCGTTGTCCACCCGCGGGGCTCTCGAGCGCCGCCTGGAAGTCGCCGTTCCGGCCGACGAGGTTAGCCAGGAGTTCGAGCAGCGCCTGAAGCAGGTGGCGCGCTCGGCGCGCCTGAAGGGCTTCCGCCCCGGCAAGGCGCCCATGCCGGTGGTGCGCAAGCAATTCGGCGAGCAGGTCCATGCGGAGGTGGTCGATCACCTGATCCGCAGCTCGCTCGCCCAGGCGCTGCGCGAACAGAACCTCACGCCCGCCGGTGGCCCGCGGATCGAGCCGATCGCGGTCTCCCCGGGCGCGGAGCTGAAGTACGCGGCGGTCTTCGAGATCA
>JAPTUI010000322.1 GCA_028067895.1 Pseudomonadota bacterium
GCCGGGCCGGGGAGGGGATCGGCGCAATCACCATGCGCACATCCTGTGCTCGACCCGGCGGCTGGGGCCCGACGGGTTCAACGACAAGACGCGCGAGCTCGATGACCTCAAGCGCGGGCCCGCCGAGGTGACCCGTTGGCGCGAGCGCTGGGCGGAATTGCAGAACGAGCTGCTCAAGGAGCACGGCCTCGGCGCCCGGGTCGATCACCGCAGTCTGGAGGCCCAGGGTCTTGCTCGAGTTCCTACGCATCACAAGGGGCCCGCCATCACCGCCCTGGAGCGGCGGGGCATCGAGACCCGTGTGGGTTGGCGGTTCGCGGAGGAGCGACGGCTCGAGGCGCAGGCGCGACTCGAGCGGGCGGCCGAGCTCGGACGCTTGGAGCGGGAGAGCCGGGAGTTGAGTCGCTCGATTCTGGATCTCTCCGGCGACATCGCTCAGGCGCGGCGGCAACGCGACCTGGAGCATCCGGTCGGGCGCACACCGTCACAGGCTTTGCCAGAAACTGCACCGGGGAAGGAGGAGGGGAGGGGACTCACTGCGGCCGATCGGTTGCGGCGCATCGTCGAAGAACGCGAGCCGGACGTTTCCGCCGGGCGGTCAAAGGAGCGCCTCTCGCTTGAGGAAATCGGCCGGCGGGAGCTCGAGAAGCAGCAGCGCGAAATGGAAAAGTTGCGAGCAATCGAGGTCCAGCGAGAGCGTGAGCATCAGCGGGAGCATGAAAATGACCCCGATCCAGGCCTCGAGATCTGACCTGCCGATGCGTCGGGCGTCGCAGGTGACGTGAGGCTCTTTCGGTAGTAGGATTAAATCCTATCCATTGGAGATGCCATGCGAACCACTCAACAGATGAGCATTACCCTGTCGAACGAGCTGGCGCGTGCGGTGAAGGAAAAAGTCGCCTCGGGCGAGTACGCCACGGAGAGCGAGGTCATCCGTGACGGCCTGCGGGCACTGATGGCTCGCGATCGGGCGGTGGAAAACTGGCTGCGGGACGAGGTCGCACCCGCCTACGACGCACTCAAGGCCGATCCTTCCCGGGCGGTGACCGCCAAGCGGATTCGCGCGCGCCTCGCGGCGGAGCACCAGAAAGCATCCGCCAAAAAGTGAAGACGTACCGCGTCGTCTTCACGCCGGAGGCGGAGGAGCAGCTGGCCGAGCTCTATCGCTATATCGCGGAGAACGCCTCCGCGGAGATCGCATTCCGATACACGGATGCTGTCGTCGGGTTCTGCGAAGGATTGGAGGCGCTGCCGCACCGCGGGACGCCGCGCGATGACATACGCCCTGGGCTGCGGACCACCACGTACAAGCGCCGCACCACCGTGGCTTACGCAGTGGACACCGAGCAGGTGTCGATTATTGGTGTATTCCACGGAGGGCGGGACTTCGAGTCGATTCTGCGGGAAGATCTTGAATTGGGCGGCATGGAGTCCGAGTTCGATCTCTGAGATCGCAGCCCTGACTTCCTATCGTAAGGTCGGGCATGAGTGGCGAAGGAGTTCTGTCCGGTGGAACACACCGTATCGGCGGACACCGATCAGTCCGTGCGCGGGTTTCTCACTGCGCAGGGTGGCGCACGGGCGATCACCGGCACTATGGTTCGCGCGAGGAACCCTACCGGTCCGAGAGGCCGTCGACGCTGGTCGACGATTTTTTTCGCGACATGGCGCAGAGGAGGACCCGATAAGCAAGCGACGCATCGCCACCCTCCATATCCGCAAGGCGAGTGAAGGTCTTGCCGCCGCTGGGTGAGGGACTTCAGAGGACGGATGCCAGGTGACGCGATGAAAACCCTGACATGTGGTGTGTGGTCCTTGAAGAGCGCGGTGGTGAGCCGCAGGGCCAGAGCCAAGGCTGCCTGACAGGATGCACCTCTCATGACGCTCGAGCCGATCCGACGCCGACGTTTCAGCGAGCCGGATCGCGCCGAAGTCCAAGAGACCATCGCGCGCGCAGTCGAGAGCGGCCCGGAGCGCTTCTTCGAGCGCTATGCACGTCTGCCGCAGTCCTTCGGCGGCCGGTTCATCAGCGCCGATCTCTTCAAGGAGACCTTCGAACCGTACCGCCGCTCGAAGGAAACCCGCGATCGGTATAACACCCCCGTCCACAATGCCGCGGCCGTGCTTGCCTCGGCGCAGCTGCGTCGTGTGCTCGCGCAGCCCGCCGAACCTGGACGCGAGGCCGTGATTCTGCTGACGGGAATCCCCGGTGCCGGCAAGACCTCGGCGGTGCTCGAGCGGGAAGAGCTGCCGAGACATGCGCATGCCGTATACGAAGGCCAGTTGGCCGATGCGCAGGTTGCCGTCGCGAAGGTTCAGGCGATACTCGATGCGGGGCTGAAACCCGTTGTCGTGGCGATCCATGCCCGGCCCGAGCAGGCTCTCGAGAACACACTGCGGCGGTTCGAAGAAGTCGGCCGCGGCGCCGGCATCGAGGTGATGGCGCGTGTACAGGGCGGTTTGCCCGAGGGGCTCGCGGCCGTGCGCGAGCGGTTCGGCGAGGCCGTCGAGCTGCGCATCATCGATCGACGCGAGTTTGCGCAGCCGAGGGAGTGGAAGGGATGGGATTTCCTGTCCGTCTTGAAATCAGAAGGCAACCATGAGCAAGTCAAGCAAAGACTCAGTCAGTATCTCGAGCGAGAGCGCGAGAGGTTCCCGGAAGCGGCCTGGCGGCAAGCAGCCGGCCTCGCTCCCACCTTCCCAGATCGACGAGCTGACAGAGGACTTGATCGGGAGCATGAGGCGGCTGTCCGGGGACGAGGCGCGGCGCAAGAAGGTCGCCAAGAAGCTCTTTTGACCCGGCCCTCATCGGTACGGGCGGGGTGGGAAAACACTGCGGCCGAACGGCTGCGACGCATCGTCGAGGAGCACACTCCGGAGCGTGGCGCCGAGGCTTCACGGGAAAGGCGGTCCCTCGAGGAGATCGGCCGCATGGAGCTGCAGAAGCAGCGCTCGCCCGAAGTGGAACATGAGCAGAGCCGGAAGCAGCGGGACACCGATCATGGGCTCGAGCGCTGAGCAGAAGTCCGTCTGGTCGACTGCTTCCGATGCCCCGCTGTCGGGATGGACGCCCGGCGCTTCGGTGGCGCCCGGGGCGCCGCGGCCCGCGCGTGCCGCCGACCGTAGGAATCATTCACGAACGATAGGGCAGGGGGGGACATGAACGATCAGACCCTGGGGCGCCTCGAGACCGAGGTGGGCGAGATCCTCCGGACGGCGAAAGAACTCTTCGGAGAGTTCGAGCGGCGGCTCGGTGAGGCGGTGAGCACCCAACGATTGGCAAACAGCGAAGCCCGGAACGAAGCGGTAGAGGTTCAGACAACGCTACGCCAGCTGGTCAAGCTGGCCGAGGCGGCCGCCGACGCTCAACGCGAGGCGCTCGATGAGTTGAGCAACCGGTGGTGGTTCCATGTCGAAGGAGAGGCCCAGGAAACCGGTGCCGAGATGGCCCGCGGCTTCGGCGAGGAGATCGCTGCAGGTCTCGAGAAGCGGCTGAAGCTCCTGGGCGAGCGGGTGGAGCGCGTCGCGGACCAATTCGGGTGGGTGACGGCGGTGAAATGGGGTGCTGGTATCGGTGTGGGCATCGCGCTGACGATCCTGGTCGGCGTGTGGGCGCTCACGCCGCGCGTCGAAGGGCTTACTGACAACCAAGTGCGGGCCGCGATAGCCCAGCTTGTGCCCTGCCAGGTGGACAGGGAGCGGCACGTCTGCATCAAGCTCGACGACAGGCCGCGGATGAGCACGTCGCCAGGTGGGGCGACCATCTCTGTCGTTCGGGGCCAATAGTCATTGCCGGCGCCAATGTAATATCGATCATGCTCCACGCAATTTCATTGCTCTTGGGCTTGGCCAGTGCGCTGACCTCGGGTCGAGCAGCGCTGCTGTGGCGAAAGGCCAGCATCGTTTCTCTGAACCCGCGAGGTGGGGAGAATTCCGGAGTGCACAGCGGTCAGCAAGACGCCTGGACGGCAGCGCTAATGGAGGCGTATTCCGAATCCTCAATTCTCAATGGAAGAGCGGCCGGCTGGTCAGCGACCGCCGCTATTCTCAGCGCGTTGATGACGTTATCTATGATTTTTCAAAGCCGATGGTGAGCCCTCCAGGGGACGGCAGTTCACACCAGCCTTATGAGTGACGATGGCACAAAGGACAGATTCTTCCGCGAACGTCGGCTGCTTCTGGGCACCAGTGCGGTGTTGCTCGCCCATCAGCTTCTCGGGATCACCGTCACGAATAGTGCGGAAACGCTGGGCTTGCGCTTCGAGATCGCCGATCCGTCGAAGATCTGGTGGGCGGTGTGGGCAGTCTGGCTGTGGACGGCCGTCTGTGTCGTTCAGCAGCTCAACTCGCTGCCCAATCCCCAGAATCAGGCGGTTCCTGGTCACCGTTAACACCGCCTGGTTCGCGGACTCAATGGACGTCCGATGCTCGCGCCCCGGCTCTGCCTCCAGGGCGCTTGGCTCGAGCGCGCTGGGTTCGCTATCGGTGTCCCGGTGACGGTGCGGGTAAGCAGCGGGCGGCTCGTCATCGAGGTGACGGAGCCCGCGCTCGTGCCGGCTGCGGAGGTTCTGAAGACGATCGCGCGGGTCGCCAATAGTGGCGTTCCGTGAGCTTCCGGTGAGGGTGCGTAACAGCGCGTGACCTGCGCTGTCCTCCGCGGGCGCGTCCAGGTCGGGGACACGGGGCGCTTGCGTTCCATTTCGACTTTCGCTATCGTCCCCGGTCATGG
>JAPTUI010000509.1 GCA_028067895.1 Pseudomonadota bacterium
GGCGCCGGCGAGGAACACCCCGCGCTGCTTGGCCATCTCCTCGGGCTTCTTCTTGCCCATGGCGCGGCGCAGCAGATCCGCGCCGCCCAACGTGTAGCCGGCCAGACGCTGGGCGATCTGCATCACCTGCTCCTGGTAGACGAACACCCCGTGGGTGACGCCGAGCACCTGTTGCATCTCGGGGTGCAGGTACTCCGGCTTCTTGCCGTGCTTGCAGGCGATGTACTCCGGAATCAGGTCCATCGGGCCGGGCCGGTACAGCGCCCCGAGGGCGATCAGATCATCGATCCGATCGGGCTTGGCATCCTTCAGCATCCGCCGCATGCCGGTGGATTCGAACTGGAACACCGCGACGGTCTGTGCGGTCTTGAACACCCGCTCGTAGGTGAGCGCGTCATCGAGCGGGATCTTGGCGATGTCAAGCGGCGGCTCGCCGCGCTCGGCGCGCTTGGCGTTGATCGCCTTGACCGTCCAGTCGATGATGGTGAGCGTGCGCAGGCCGAGGAAGTCGAACTTGACGAGTCCGGCGGCCTCCACGTCGTCCTTGTCGAACTGGGTCACCAGACTCCCGCCCGCATCGTCGCAGTACAGCGGCGTAAAGTCCGTCAGCACCGAGGGGGCGATGACCACGCCGCCGGCGTGCATGCCGGCATTGCGAGTGAGTCCCTCGAGCGAGCGGGCCAGATCGATCAGGGTGCGGATCTCCTCCTCGGTGTCGTAGAGCTTCTTCAGCTCCGGTTCCTTCTCCAGTGCCTCATCGAGGGTGATGCCGAGCTCGAAGGGAATGAGCTTGGCGATCTTGTCCACGTAGCCGTAGCTCATGCCGAGCACGCGGCCGACGTCGCGCACCACCGCCTTCGCCGCCATGGTGCCGTAGGTGATGATCTGCGAGACTCTCTCGCGTCCGTAACGATGCGCGACGTAGTCGATCACCCGGTCGCGCCCGGCCATGCAAAAGTCAACGTCGAAGTCGGGCATGGAGACGCGTTCGGGATTCAGGAACCGCTCGAACAGCAGCTCGTAGCGCAGCGGATCGAGATCGGTGATGCCGAGGCAGTAGGCCACCAGGGAGCCAGCGCCGGAGCCACGGCCGGGGCCGACGGGCACGCCGTTGCCCTTCGCCCAGCGGATGAAGTCCGCAACGATGAGGAAGTAACCGGCAAACCCCATCTGACAGATGACCTCGAGCTCGCGCCCGAGCCGCTCGTGGTACGGCCCCGGCTCCGGCGCCGTCCCGCCGCGGGCCAGTTCCGCCAGACGGCGCGTCAGGCCGGCGGCCGACTCCTCGCGCAGGAACGCCTCGGTGCTCATCTCGCCCGGCACCGGGTACGGCGGCAGGCGCGGCTTGCCGAGATCGAGCACCAGCGAGGTGCGCCGCGCAATCTCGACAGTATTCTCGAGCGCCTCGGGCAGATCGGCGAACAGCTGCGCCATCTCCTGCGGCGTGCGCAGGTACTGCGCCGGGCTGTAGCGACGCGGCCGGGTCGCATCGGCGAGCTGCTGCCCCTCGTGGATGCACACGCGCGCCTCGTGCGACTCGAAGTCCTCGCGTTTCAGGAAGCGCACGTCGTTGGTGGCCACGAGGGGTACGCCGCGGCGGGCCGCGAGCGTCACGGCCGCGCCGATGTAGGCCTCCTCACCGGGCCGCCCGAGCCGCTGCAGCTCCAGGTAATAGCGCTGCGGCAGCAGCGCGAGCCAACGCTCGAGCGCCGCCTCGGCATCCGCGTCGCGACCGTTGGCAAGCGCGCGCCCGACATCGCCCTCCGCGGCGCAGGACAGCCCGATCAGCCCCTCGAGCGCCTCGGCCGTGAGCCACTCGCGCTCGAGCATCGGCACGCCGCGCTGCTGGCCCTCGAGGTAGGCGCGACTCACCAGGCGCGTCACGTTGCGATACCCGGTCTGCGACTGGCACAGCAGCGTCAGGCGGCTCGGCGCCTGGTGCTCGGCGCCTTCGCGCACCAGCAGGTCGACACCGATCACCGGTTTGACGCCGCGCTCGAGTGCCGCGCGGTAGAACTTCACCATCGCGAACAGGTTGCACTGATCGGTCAGGCCCACCGCGGCCATGCCCGCCGCGGCCACCGAGTCCATCAGCTCCGGGACCCGCACCACGCTGTCGATCAGCGAGTACTCGGTGTGCAGGCGCAGGTGTACGAAACCGCCGCTCATGGGATCAACCGCGCGGTGCGCGCCGCGGCGCGCACCGGCGCGAACGAGAGCCGGTGCTCGCTCGAGGGTCCGAGACGCTTCAGCGCCGCCAGGTGCGCCGCGGTGCCGTACCCCTTGTGGCGCGCGAAGTCATACCCGGGGCAGGTCCGATCGAGCTCGCGCATCAACGCATCACGGTGCGTCTTGGCCAGGATCGAAGCGGCGCCGATCGCGGCCACTGTCGCATCGCCGCGCACCACCGTCTCGACGCTGCACCCCAGATCGGCGAGTGCCGGAGCGCGGTTGCCGTCGATCTGCACGTGCGCCGGGCGCACCGCGAGGGCGAGCAGCGCGCGGCGCATGGCGAGCAGCGTCGCTTCGAGGATGTTGATCGCGTCGATCTCGGCGCGCTCGGCGCTGCCAATCGCCCAGGCGAGCGCGCGCGCGCGGATCAGCGGTGCGAGCCGCTCGCGCGCCGCCTCACTAAGCGCCTTGGAATCGCCCAGCCCGGCGATCGGTCGGGCCGGATCGAGAATCACCGCCGCGGCGATGACCGGGCCGGCGAGCGGCCCGCGACCGGCCTCGTCCACGCCGGCCGTGAGCGGCCCCGCCGCACTCATGAGCACCTCTGCGAAGGACGCGCCAGCTGGCGCAGCACCGCCTCGGCGGCGAGCCCCGCGCCCTCGCGGCGCAGCGCCCGATGCACCCGGTCGAACTCCCTGTCGAGTTCCTGCCGGTAGGCGTCATCCTCCAGACGTGCGAGCAACGCCTCCCCGAGCGCCGCACCGCGCACGCCCTCCTGGAGGAACTCGGGCACGAAAGGCCGTCCGAGCAACAGATTCGGTTGTGAGAAATACGGGACTTTCACCAGACGCAGCCGCCGTAGGAGAAATGCCGTCATCGCGCCCAGCCGATACGCCACGACCATCACGCGCCGTGAAAGCAGCGTTTCGAGTGTAGCGGTTCCCGAGGCCACCAGCGCGCCGTCACAGGCCGCGAGCACGCGCTGCGCCTGCCCGTCGGTGATAAAAATATCTGGACAATCAGACACTTCAGATCTTTTGCTCAGAAACAGCTCGCGGGCGCGGGCACTCGCCATCGGCGCGACGAACCGCACCTCGGGTCGTCGCGCGGCGATCCAGGCCGCCGCGGCGAGAAAGTCCGCCGCAAGCCGCCCGACCTCCCCCAGACGGCTGCCCGGCAGCAGCGCCACCACGGTCGCCTCGGCCGGTAGCCCGAGCGCCACGCGCGCCTCGATCCGGTCGACCTCGAGCGGGATCTGATCGGCGAGCGGATGCCCGACGAACTCGGCCGCCACACCGTGGCGCGTGTAGAAGTCGGTCTCGAACGGCAGCAGGCACAGCACCAGATCGCAGGCGCGCCCGATCGCGTGCACCCGACTCTGACGCCAGGCCCACACCTGCGGGGCGACGTACTGCACCGTTGGGATCCCCACAGCATGCAGGCGCGCAGCGAGCCCTAGGTTGAATGCCGGCGCGTCGATGCCGATGAACACGTCGGGACGCGCCTCGCGCATCCGCCGGGTCAGTTCGGCGCGCAGGCGCAGCAGCCGTGGCAGATGCGGCAGCACCTCGGTGAAACCCATGACCGAGAGCACCTCGGCGTGCGCCCACGCCTCGCAACCGGCGGCCTGCATTTTCGGCCCGGCCACGCCGAAGCACTCGAGATGCCCGACCCGCGCCCGCAGCGCCTCGATCAGCGCCGCGCCGAGCTGATCGCCGGACGCCTCCCCGGCGACGATCGCCACGCGCAGCGCCGGGCGCGCAAGGGTGGCCTCGCACGCACTCAGCGACGGGGAGTTCATCGAACGATACTGCGGCCGGCGTTGCGGATGAAGGCGCAGAACAGCGCGATTTCGGGCCGCTCGGGCGCCTGGGCCTCGAGCTGCTCGAGCGCCTCGATCAGACGCAGTCCGCTGCGATACACGGTGCGGTAGGCCTCGCGGATGTTGCGCACCTGCTCGGGCGTGAACCCGCGCCGCTTCAATCCTTCGCTGTTCACGGCATGCGGCACCGCCGGGTTGCCGGCCACCATGACGTACGGCGGCACGTCGCGCGTGACGATGGCGCCGCCTGCGAGGAAGGCATGCGCGCCGATCTTGGTGAACTGGTGCACGGCGGTGAGCCCGCCGAGGATCACCCAGTCGCCGATCTCCACGTGCCCGCCGAGGGCGGCACAGTTGGCGAACACCGCGTTGCTGCCGACCGTGCAGTCGTGTGCGACGTGCGCATAGGCCATGAACAGGTTGTCGTTGCCGATGCGCGTCACGCCCCGGTCGTGGGCCGTGCCGCGGTTGGCGGTGGTGTTCTCACGAAACACGTTGCGATCGCCGATCTCGAGCCGAGTCGGCTCGCCGTGGTACTTCTTGTCCTGCGGCGCATCCCCGAGCGAGGCGAACTGGAAGATCCGGTTGTCCGCCCCGAGGGTGGTCGGACCGTTGATCACCACGTGCGGACCGATCACCGTACCCGGACCGATCACGACGTCCGGACCGATGACGCTGAACGGCCCCACCGAGACATCCGCGGCCAGTTCGGCCCGCGGCGAGACGATGGGGT
>JAPTUI010000674.1 GCA_028067895.1 Pseudomonadota bacterium
CCATGAAGCCGGCGGGCCCTGCGCCAGCGTCTGAGCGGCCGCCGACCGGCGGTTCGCCGTGTGCGGCAGCGTTGTGCATCCGCTCAGACAGCCGACCGCGACGCCGGCCGCGAGCAGTGCGATCAGTCCGCGGCCTGCCGCTTCTCGCCCGTTGTTGAGCATCCGTTCACCTCCGGCAGCCGTCTGCCCGCCGACGGCGGATTCGCACCGCCGCACGTCTCCGAAGCGCCAGCGCCAGCCCCACCGCAGCGCGGTCGGCGCTTGGCGATCCGATAGTACACCCGCCGGCGCGTATCGAAACACCGTGCCGCGGGTCGACGCAGACTACCCCGCGCCTCTGTACTCATGCATCATCGGCGCGCCCGTCCGGCTTCATGGTCGACCCGGAGGATCCCGTCATGACCTCGATGACCCCGGAACTGACTCCCGCCGCACAGTTGGCGCGTGCCGAGCCCCTGCACTTTCCGAACGAGAGCGCCGAATATCGAGCCCAGCGCACCGCCCTGCTCGCCGAGGAGATCGAGCTGCGCCGGCACATCGAGCGCGTCGCCGCGCTGCGCCGCGCGCTGCCCCCCGGCGGAGTGGTTCGCGGGGACTACCGCTTCGAGGGCGAGGAAGGTGTGACGGATTTCGCCGGTCTGTTCCGCGGTCATCCGACCCTGGTGGCCTATAGTTACATGTTCGGTCCGCAACGCGAGCGACCCTGCCCCATGTGTACGAACCTGCTCGGTGCCTGGGAAGGCAATGCCGCGGACATCGATCAGCACGCTTCGCTCGTCGTGATCGCCCGTTCACCGATCGAACGGCTGCTCGCCTGGAAGCAGACCCGCGGTTGGCGCAATCTGCGTCTGTACTCGGACCTCAACGGCGCCTACTCACGGGATTACCTCGCGCTCTCGGCCGACGGAGACGAGATCCCGGCCCTGAATGTGTTCACCCGGCGAGACGGCACGCCGCGTCACTTCTGGTCCGGTGAAATGACCTTGGCCACCGCCGATCCGGGCCAGGATCCGCGCGGGGCACCAGATCCGGCGCCGCTGTGGATGGTGCTCGACTGCACGCCGGAGGGCCGCCCGGCCCACTGGTACCCCCGGCTAGAATATCCCTGATCGCTAGGCGCAGGCCCGGGCGCTGCCGATCGGGACACGTCGGCCCTGCGCGGCCGCACGCGTCCCGCCTCGCCTAGCGTCGCAGCGCCGCCAGATCGTTCTTCGGCAGCGGCGCGACTTCCCAGCCGCCGCCGAGCGCCTGATACACCGCCACCAGGCTGGTGGCCGTCGCCGTCCGATCGGCTGCGAGCGCATCCTCGGCCTGCCGCTGCGTCCGCTCGGCATCGAGCACCGCCAGGAACCCGACCATGCCGCCGCGGTAGCGGACCGTGGTCAGATGCACCGCCAGCGCGCTCGCCCGGGCCGCATCCGCGGCGTTGCGCTGCTCAGCGAGGTCACGCGCATGGGTCACCAGGGCATCCTCGGTCTGCTCCAGCGCATGCAGCACGGTGCGCCGATACTCAGACGCGCTGCGCTGGAAGGGCGCACCTTGAGGGTCGCGAACCCCAGGGTCGCGGACCGCGATCTCAGACCGGCCCGGCAGAGAGCGTGCAGCATCTCGGGTCCGGTAGCCGGTCGGATGGGCGGATCGTTCACGGCGCCGCTCCGCCGTGGCGTGGCGTGCAACCTTTGGCACCGTTCCGTGTTCTACGGGGGACGCCGGGCCCGAAGACGCCCGCGCACCAGGTTTGGACCTCAGGGAAACTCAAGACGGGTGATCCGCGTTCAGAGTCGGCGCCCATCCGACGTCCCCGGCCCATTCGCAACGCCCCGGAATCCGTTGTCAGGAGTTCACCATGAGCCCAAAGCTCGCCGGAACGCTCGCGATCCTCGCCGCCTCGGTTGTCACCGGGCCGGCGTTCGCCACGCAATCGATCTACCACACCCGCCTGAACGCTCCCCCAGGCGGGACGCTGACGCTACACACCGACGTCGGCTCGGTGTCGATCATCGGGGGGGGCGCCTCGCACGTGACGTTCCAAATGCAGGCCGAGGGCTCGGCGTCCTACTGGAAAGACCTGCACATCGTCGCCCGCACGACGGCCGACGGCGTGCGGATCTCGGTCCAGGGCGGTGCTCACTCCTTTTTCGGCTGGTTCCCGTGGCTGCACTGGTTCGGTGCAACGCATAACCGCCTGCAGCTCAGCGTTGCCGTGCCGAGCGCCTATCAGATCAAGCTGCGCACGTCGGGTGGCTCGATCCATGTGCGCGACATCCACGCCGCGGTCCGTGCGAGCAGTTCCGGGGGCGATGCCGACGTACAGAACATCACCGGGGCCCTCGATGTGCACACGGCCGGCGGGGCCATTCAGGCACGCAACATCCAGGGCGCCATCGAGCTGAATTCCTCCGGTGGTGACGTTTCCATCAGCAACTCGACCGGTACGCTCACCCTGCATACCGAGGGCGGCGATATCTCCATCCGCAACGCCAACGGTCGGGTGCGGGCCTCGAGCTCCGGCGGCGACATCCGCGCTGAACTCGCCGCCGCTCACCGCATCAGCTTGAGCACTGCCGGCGGGGACATCACGCTGCTGCTGCCGGCGAATACCCATGCGGCCGTCAAGGCCGAAGCCGCCGGCGGCAGCGTGGACTGCGATTTCCCGCTGAGCGCCACGCAGATGTCAGGAGGTGATAACCTCGACGGCACGATCGGCGGCGGCGGCCCGCAGATCGCCCTGCACTCTGCCGGCGGGGACATCCACATCGCGCCGCAGCAGTAGCCCGGAGCGTCCGCCCCGGGCCAGCGGGGCCCCGGGTGGGCGGACGACGGCGTGTACAATCCCACCCTCTGACCGGGGGGGACGGAACATGTCATCGACGCAACTTCCCAGGGCAACCTCGAGCACACGCGCCGTTCTGATCGCGGGGCTTGGCCTACTGCTCGCCTCGCTCGGCGCCTGTGCCAGGCAGGCAGCCTCACACGGGGCATCTGCGGGCGCGCACTTGTTTTTCCGCATCTCGGCGGGTGCAGCGCTGCCGGCCCCGGTCTCCGGCCGGCTGCTGGTGTTCGTGGCCAAAGGGACCGGTGCCCGAACGGTCACGATCAACGAATTCAAACCCGATGCCACCTGGGTCGCCGCCCGCAATGTGCACGACCTCGCGCCCGGCGCCGCACTCGACATCGATACCGACCGCCGCGCGTACCCGAAGCCGTTTTCCGACCTCCCTGCCGGGGATTACCAGGTCCAGGCCGTGCTCGACGTGGACCACACGTACAACTACAGCGGCTTGACGCCCGGAGATCTGATCAGCCCGGTACTGACGCTGCGCGACTGGGCGCCCGGCCGCGGGGCGCAGCCCCGTCTGACGCTCGACAAGGTGGTGCCTGCGCGTTCGGCGCGCAAACTCACCGTACGCCAGCAGCAGGCGGCGCCCCATCTGCAGCGCGCCGAGGAGCGCAGCGCGCTGCTCAGTGCATTCTGGGGCCGCCCAACCTTCATCCGCGCCTGGGTCGTGCTGCCGCCCGGGTACCACAAGGACCTCGCGCGGCACTACCCGACCGTCTACTGGACCCACGGTTTCGGCGGAACGATGGCCTATTGCCGGTTCATGGGCATCAAACTCTATGAGCGCATGGCCGCCGGCAAGATGCCGCCGATGATCTGGGTGATGCTCGATGAGCACCTGCCGACCGGTACGCACGAGTTCGCCAATTCAGTCAATGACGGCCCCTGGGGCTCGGCACTGACGCGAGAGTACATCCCGTGGATCGAGGCGCATTTTCGCACCCTCGACCATGCCCGCGACCGCTTCCTGCAGGGCCACTCCTCCGGCGGTTGGGCAACTCTGCAGCTGCAGGTCGACTACCCGCGCCTCTTCGGGGGCACGTGGTCGACGTCGCCCGACCCGAGCGACTTTCACGACTTCACGGGCGTCGACCTGTATGCCCCGCACGCCAACGTGTACCACCGGCCGGACGGGACGCCCTACCCCCTGGTGCGCATGCACGGCAAGGTGATCGAGACGTTTGAGCAGTTCGCCAAACTGGAGCGCGTCATCGGCCCCTATGGCGGACAGATGGCCTCGTTCGACTGGGTATTCTCCCCGCGCGGACCGGACGGCCGTCCGGAGCCGATGTTTGACCGGAGCACCGGTGCGGTGAACCCGGCAGTCGTTGCCTACTGGCGCACCCACTACGATCTGGCCCACATCGTCAAGCACACCTGGGCGCGGCGCGGCCACGCTCTGCGGGGCAAGATCCACGTCTACGTCGGCACGGCCGATACGTTTTATCTCAATGGCGCGGCGCGCAAATTCGACGCGGTGCTGCGCTCACTCGGTGCCGATGCGCACTTCACGTTCCGCAAGGGTCGCACGCATTTCAACTTGTATTCGCGCGACGGTGACCCTCTGGCGCTGTTCGATACGATTGCAGCGCAGATGTACCTCACCGCTTACCCGCATGCCGCGGCGAAGTGGCGGGCACTGGCCGCCGTGCCCTTCAAATAATCGCAACGGGCCTTGACCTGCGCTGGCGTGCCGTACGATCAGCGGGCATTGGGCGTGCCGAGGGTGACCCAGCCGGTGTACGGAACGCTCGGAAGCGGTTGCCACCGTGCCACCCGGCGCCCAATCCGCGCGCGCTGAGCGGCGCTCAGCCGTCCGGCTACCTGCCGTCGCCGCCGTCGAGCGAGTCTACGAATGTGCCCGCTGTTTTGAATATG
>JAPTUI010000363.1 GCA_028067895.1 Pseudomonadota bacterium
CAAGACTTATTAAGTAGTACCTTAATAAGCCACGATTACTGAAATCGTTCCTCCGTGAAGTGAGGGCAGCACTGGTCCCCGGGCCTGGGTGCAGGCGCCAAAATCGTGGCCAGGAAATGCGGGAGATCTGCGGGAGTCGGTCGTGCTCGGTTGTGCTTCGTTGTGCCAATCGCAACGGAACGTCCCTTGGCAAGCTATTGAATTTGACGCCTATCTTGAGCGGAGCAGCAAGCTCATAATGCCGGGGTCGAGGGTTCGAGTCCCTCCCTTTCCATGCCACCTGGCGCGAGCGGGTGCACTCGAGCCGGGGCGACGAGCAAGATCGCGCACACCACTCGAAGACGCCGAGTGCTCTCCATCTGCCGCGCGACAGTTCATCAGCCGTATCAACCTCTTTGAGGACGATCGGCAACTCTCCCCTAACCAAACTCCTCGACCAGGAAGCTGCGTACGTGAACCAGAGCACGCGGCTCACCTGCGAGACATCTAAAGCGCGATGATCTTAACGATCTCCTTCACCGCGCGAAAGTCATCCGGATTACGAGTGTAGACAGGTAAGTTGTTGGCTGCCGCCGTGGACGCGATGAGCAAGTCCGCAAGCCGCGAGCGACTCGACTGGCCAGCCGCTCGCGTAGCCGCGAACATACGACCGTACATGCGAGCTGCCTCCGCGTCGAACGGAAGCGGATCCCACGTTGCAGTTGCCCACTGCATTCGGTCCTGCCGTCGCGCACGCTCGTCTTTGTCGTCCGTGGCATGTGGGCCCGCGGATAATTCGGCGAGAGTTACGGCGGAAATTGCGGATTCATCCGGAAGCAACTCGGGAGCAATCACGTCGTGATCGATAATCACTGACGTGTCGAGGAGTCCTCTCGTTGTCGGCTCAGCCATCGATGCGCTGATCGATCACGTTATCGAGATCGGCGCGAAACCGCTCGGCATCGATCCTAGGGGCGTGAGCTGCAGCGCCAGCGATCGCGGCCCGGGCTACAAACCGGCGCGGCCGAACCGGCCGTAACTCCGCGACCGGCGTGCCGTTGCGGGTTACTACGAGCGTTCGTCCCGCCTCGACTTCGCGGAGCACTGCCGCGGACTGATTGCGGAGCTCTCGCTGTGTAATCATGCGACTCATGATTGCATCGTAGCAAACGTAGCACATCGTAGCAAATCGGCGGCTCTGCTTTATGCCTTGCGGGAAATCTGCGGGACTCAGTCGTGCTCGGTTGTGCCCTATCGTGACAATCGCAACAGGTCGTCCCTCGGCGGGTTATTGAATTTAAAAGCTATTTCAAGCGCAGCGCCGAACTCATAATGCCGGGGTCGAGGGTTCGAGTCCCTCCCTTTCCACCAGCCTTCCATCGGCTTGCGGGTGGTCCCGGTCTCGACCAGCAGCCCACGCGCCGCGGACTTCCACAAGCTCCACGCCGCGTGCACCCGAGGTCAGGTCGGTACGGCGCGCAGCTTCACACCCAGCGCCAAGCATACGCGGCGGATCGTGTCGAATCGGGGCGAGGCGTCGGGTCGCAGTGCCTTGTAGAGGCTCTCCCGGCCAAGCCCGCTCTTCTCCGCGATTTCCGTCATCCCTCGGGCTTTTGCGATGTTACCGAGGGCACGGATGAATTCCTCGTTGTCACCGTCTTCAATCACTTGCGAAAGGTATTCTGCGATTGCCTCATCGCTGTCAAGAATCGTCGCGATGTCGAACGAGATCAGTTTCTCGTGTTTGGATGGCTGCTTGCGCATAGTCAGACCTCTTTGGCGAGCGCATGAGCTCGTCGGATGTCGGCCGATTGAGAGGATTTGTCTACACCGGCGAGTAGGATAATGACCTCTCGGCCGCGGACGGTGAAGTAGACTCTGTAGCCTGGCCCGAGATCGATCTTCATCTCGGAAACACCGCTGCCGACAGAGCGAGTCTTGCCTACGTTGCCGTTCTCGGCTTGCTCAATCCGGCGGGCGATCGCGACTTTCGCGCGCAGGTCTCGCAGCCCAATGTGCCACGCTGAGAATCCTACGGTCTGCTTCACGAGGTACCGCATCACGGGACTGTATCCGAGTGGATACAGACGGTCAAGAAGATCAGCGATCGAGCTTTCGGCGGCTAATCGGGGCCCACAAGCTGCCCTGCGGGAATTTTGCGGGAATCAGTCGTGCTCGGTCGTGCTTCGTTGTGCCAATCGCAACGGAACGTCCCTTGGCAAGCTATTGAATTTAAGCCCTACTTTGAGCGCAGCAGCGAGCTCATCATGCCGGGGTCGAGGGCTCGAGTCCCTCCATTTTCACCAATACATCAAAGAGATATGGAACTGGTTTTCGCGGCGCGGCCCGCAGTAAGTGCATGGAAAATGCAATGCTGACGAGGGTGACGTCGCTTGAGTTCCGACCGTGGCCGACACGCTGGTATTGACGGTGTCCGTACCCGATTCTTCGTCAGCCGAGACCTTAAATCTGTCCCGCGGCATGTTTGTCTCCGGATTTGGTGCGTTCGATATCAAACAGCGCAGACTGCGCGTTTGACAGCGGTCGGCCCATGGCCGACATAGACCATGCACTGTCAGCCGTCGCGATTTCGAACGTTGGAATGTCAGCGACTCTCGAGTCGCTCCACCACAATGAAGGAAATAGTTGACAAGGAAACCGATGGAGCGTAGTGTCCGAGGAACTGACGTGAGCCGCCACGCGCCGACGATGGGACTAGCCATGTCTGACACTGCCCACAGCACCCTCCGCTCTGTTACGAAAACCGTACGGATCAACTGTTCGCCCAAGAGCGCCTTCGACTTCCTCGCTGATCTTGCGAACTGGCCCCGCTGGGCCGTCCTAAATGTGCTGTCGACTAGCCCGACGACCGATCCGGATTGGTGGGACATGGTCACGCCGCACGGCAAGGCAAGGCTCCGCATGCGCGCCGATGAATGCCACGGGGTCCTCGATCACGATTTCGTCGATCCATTGGCGAGCTGGACCGTTCCGGCGCGCGTGATCGCCAATGCGGCGGGTGCGGAATTCATAATCACGTTCTTCCAACCGCCAACTTTCACCGATGAATTCTTCGACCAGCAGGTCAAGCTCGTCGACATAGAACTCGTCAGGCTCAAGGAACTGCTGGAATCGCAGGCGGGCCGCGTCGCCTGAATAGGAGAGGTCCTGCTCTGAGAAGCTTGGTTGGAGAGGGTTCGTGCCATCTATCTCGGGTCTCACTGACCACGACGGCTACTGGTTACGGGTGGTATCCAACGCCGTTTCACACGATTTCGCGCGAAAGGTTGCCGGCGAAGGGGTAACGGTGGCGGAATGGGCGGTACTGCGTGTGCTCTACGACGTTGATCAAATGGTTCCATCGAGCCTTGCCCGAGAGTTGAGGGTGACCAAGGGCGCTGTCAGCAAGCTTGCCGATAGGCTCCTCGAGAAGAAGCTCATTAAGCGGACGGAAAGCCGTGAAGATTTGCGGATGCACAGCTTGTCCCTTTCGAAGGCGGGGCGGCAGAAGGTGCCTGTCCTGGCGAAGCTCGCCGACGATAACGACGCTGAGTACTTTGGCGTGCTGACGACGGAGGAGCGTGATGCGCTCAGTCGAATCTTGACGGCCTTGGTCGAAAGGCGAGGCTTATCGGATGTGCCGATGGACTGAGTGTTCTCCGGCAGAACCACGGACTACTCTCCAGCAAGCGTGTATGAAAGGCCCGATTCCATCGATAACCGCATTCCGCTGTCCGCCGCGTCCGAGTCGCTCTGGACTCGTCATAAAAGGGGCGCCGACCTGCCAGGTGCCAGCGGTCATACGGCGCGCTGAATCCGCCAGTCCGTGGACACTGGCAAATGGCGATCGAGCTGCTCGCAGTACCAGCCGCGCCTCGAGCGTGCCTCTGCGGTCCCTCGGGCGTACGGGCCTCAGGCTCCAATAGCTTCACCTTCGTTCGCCCGTGCTGCCTTACCTGCCACAGATCGTACTGCGCCTGCAGGTTGATCCAGCTGTCCGGCTCGGTGCCGAAGACGCCTGCGAGTTGAGCCGCCATGTCGGGCGACACCGGTGCGCGACCGTTCACGATAGCGGACACGTGTTTCCGACTCACGCCAAGGGCCTCCGCCGCCTGCGTGATCGTCACTCCGAGGGGCCACATGTATATCTCCTTGAGAATCTCGCCGGCGTGAGCCGGGTTGTGCATCCGGCCTAAACTCTCAATGGTAGTCTTCATAACGCACCTCATACGCGTGTTCGCCTTCGAAACGGAACGTGACGCGGCAGCTCTCGTCCACCCACGCGGCATAGCGGCCGCCATGCTGGGGATGGAACCGCATTCCAGGCACCGCCATCTGCCTCGCTTGCGTCGCCGCACTGAGGGCGGTAAGGGTAAGGGTGAGGTGCGGGCGCTTGGCATGCTTCGGCTGCACCTTGCGAGCACTGCCTGTTGAGAAGAGCGCCGAGAGCCCCTTATGCCTGAAGGCCTTGATCACCGTTGCAGAGTGTAACCGTATAGGTTACGTGCCGAAACCGAGGTGGTTGCATCGTACGGTGCGAGGTGCCGGCTACGCCGGCGGAAGGTTCGGAATCGCTACAGTCCGACAGCGGACGTTCCAACGGCCGCTAACCCACACTATGCGCGAAGGCTGTGATTTTGGCGGTTGTGGGTTCGAGTATCGAGGTGTCGGGCCGTGACGTCCGTGCTCTGCGGTGGTATTGACCCTCGATCCGCAGGACTGCGTGGAGTCTTGCC